>JAZPYP010000028.1:0-79087 GCA_045544255.1 Eubacteriales bacterium
AATCCACCCTTGCGGGTGGGTGAAATCGCCTGCTGCGATGAAATCCAACTTCGTTGGGTGAAATTCGCCTCGACGGCGAGTGGGTGGATTTAATTTCATCTGAGGCAAAGCCGAAGATTTCATCAGCGTTAGCTGATTTCATCCTTGCATCAGCAAGGATTTCATTTTATGTAAGAGTTCAAATTCATACGCAAAAACGGCAAAAATATTTTTTTGTAGCCCATAGACAGAAAAAGACGATTGCAATGCAATCGTCTTTTTCTTATACAACAAAATAAAAATATGCCAAGCCTGCAATTTGCAAAAGGGAAAAAAGGGGCAAAAGGAAGCGAAAATACCAATGCTTTGTTTTATGATGAAAAACCTTCATTCCTAAAAAAGCACCAACTCCGCCAAGAAAAAATGCGCAAAATAAAAGCGCTTTTTCCGAAATTCTCCAGCTTCCTTTTATCGCTTTTCGCTTATCAATTCCCATCAATAAAAAAACAAAAAAATTCCAAATCAAACAGAGGACTAAAATAATGAAATAATACTTCTCTTTCATTTTTTATTTATCGCCCTCCAGATGGCAACTGCTGCAAATGAGGCAAAGCCATGATCATAGCTCCCCTTTTGCTGGCGATATTCCCAAAGAGTTTCCGTTTTTTCCACCATGCCGCCAAAAAAGCCCTTAACATCTTCTAAAAGAAGCTCATAATACCCAAGCTTCAGAAGAGCCATCAGCCGCAAATAGAGGCCTATAAAGGCATTTACGGGCACAAAATTACGTTCCTTCTCAACACCATCAAAGCCATTCATTAATTGCTCTTTCAAATAAGAATATTCTGGCTTCTCAATATCTACATTTCCATATAGAAGCGCATAATATTGGCAGGCTTCAGAGGTATGGGTTTGGTTTACAAGCTTGCCATCCACTCTGATCGCCTCATCAACAAATAATCGCCCATCAAAAGCCTTTTCGCGAGCTGCAGCAGAGATCATTTGGGCCTTCTTCTCCCACTCAGCATTGCCATACAGTTCCGCCGCACAAGAAAGGGCTTTTGAATAAAGAAAATTGGTGGGATAATTTACATATTCAACCCAATTATTAGCATCGGACCACTCCACAAAATTCCAGCCCGGAACACTCTCTAAAAGTCCATCTTCGTTTTCATATTTTTCAAGGTAAGAAAGAATCCCTTCTACGCCGGTACGAAAATCCTCCTTTGAAGCTTTCCCGTTTCGATCCAACAAAAAATCGCGAACCTCCAAAATATACCACATACACCACTGCGGTATACAATCTCCATGGCCACCATGGCCATCATCAGAAGGATACCGATCAGGGAGCATTCCTTTTGGAACCCATTCATCACCGGGGAACAAACGATAATTTTCCAAAAATGCTTGCTCCACCTTGGATTCACCATAAAGAAAATGCTCAACAATGCCGGTAAAATAACTATCGCAAAGCCAACCGGCCCGCTCTCTGGAGGGGCAATCCATATAAATATCCAATGCATTATGATTAAAGGTGCGGATTGCAGCATCATAGATCTTTTGAAGTTCCTTATCAGCAAAAGCAGGGCGGAATACCCCATCATCAGAATGAACAAAGGTTTTAACCCCAAATTGCTGCAGCTGAATTTTTCCGCACTTAACAAAAAGAGCAACTTTTCGCATAGTATAGGGCTCAAAGGTCATTTTTTCGCCGCTAAATCCTTTTTTGATGATAAATTCTGCAACATTTTGCGCATTCATCTGAGTAAACGCAAAGGTGCCATCCTCGCAATATTCGGTATAGGCTAAAACCAAATCGCTCTCCTCGATAGCATCGACCATAAAGCGCAGAAAACCGCATTCAATCCTTTCAAAATCAAAGAGTAGATATTCGCCCTGTGAAAGCATGATCGGCAATTCAAGATCATCTGCTGCAGAAAGCTTTTGCTTTTGAACCCAGCGGAAAGGTTTATGGGGAATCTCTGCTTCATTAAAACACCCCCAAAAAGCGCCGCCCTTAAACGAATAGCGATTATCTTGACAAGCAAGATCATCATGGGTGAAGACGCCTTTCCTTGCCCACGAGAGAATAGCATTATGATATGCGGGATATGGGGCAATTCGCTCTAAATAATGAACCCTTTGCGGAAGAATCGAAGGCTCAATCCATAAATCAGTCGCTTTGGTATCATCCCAAACCTCCCCAAAATGGCGTTGCTGAGAATAACGCTCGGCAAATCGCTCCTTTTCAGCCATTTCTCTACACATGAAATCTCTGCCGGTATACGCAAAAATTTCCTCACCGGAAAATATCTCGGCAATCAAAAAAGAAGGTTGGCGCACGGTAGAAAGAGAGCGACAGTAATAGCCCGCCACCTCGATAACAATAGTTGCTTCCTCTTCCATTACGGGCAGATCAATCACATCCACCCGCGCATATCCCAAAGCAGTTCTTGCCGGCCCAAATGCAAGAAATTCTCCATTAACATACAAACGATAAAAGGTTGCCGCCGCTATAGCAATAGAAAAGTTATGTAAACCATTCAAGATTGCTTTAAAGGCAACAAAAGTATTTTGTTTCTGTTCTGTATCTTTAAACCAAATAGGTTTCGCTTCAGCAAACATAAATTTCATCCTTTCAAATATTCTGAACATATTTTAGCACTATTGAAAAAATTTGTAAACACATGAAGAAGATCATGCCAAGATAGCCCCATAAAATAAAAAAATAACCCTAGGGTAGAGTGAGTAATCCGAACTCCGTTTTAAAAAGGCGGATCTTTACTCATACTTTGTTAAAATACTCGTTAATCCGTTAGGATTAACTGCGTTTTATGCCTTGTCTGAATAAAAATCCGCTCTTTTTAAAATCTTTGACCTCAAAGAGAGAATATTTTGAGTGATTTTTATTCAATTCGGATGCAGTAAGGCTGGCGCCTTACAAGAACGGATTGGGTAAAAAGCGCCGAAAATATGCCTCTTTGAGGCGGGTTCGAATTATTCGCTCTACCCTATTGCAAACTTCATCAAAAAAAGACCTTGCCGGAAGACAAGATCTTTTTGTTGGTGGGCCATCAGGGACTCGAACCCGGGACCGACCGGTTATGAGCCGGGAGCTCTAACCAACTGAGCTAATGGCCCGCATATTGCAGTTACTAATTCTATCACAGCAGAACCATTCTGTCAAGAAAAAAGCGGCACATGGCCGCTTTATATTTAAGAATTTTATTGACGCATTTCATCCAAAGTACATTCAAAGGCGGGCAAAAATTCATTCATGAAAATCTCAGCCTCATCCATCTTCATTTCATGGATTGCTTCTTTCACCGTTGCCTCTGCGCAGATGAATTCAGCGTTTCCTGCTTTTCGCTCATCCATGCACTTAATCAAGGCTGCAAGCTTATCCGCCGCCTTAACCAAAGGCTTCAGTTCCATATCACTCTCTTCGATCGGTTGGCGATAAAATTCCCGAAGATCTTCGGGAAGCATGGATAATAAATCCTTATTTGCAGCCGCCTCAACGCTTTTAAAAGCATTGCAGATCTCTTCATTTTGATATTTAACGGGGGTTGGCATATCGCCGGTTAAAATTTCATGGGCATCATGGAATAAGCCCAAAACTGCAGCGCGATCGCAATTATAATTTTTCCCGCATCGGGCATTTCCGATCAAAGCCAAGGCATGAGCCAAAACAGCGGTCTCCATTGCATGCTCGGTCAGCGTTTCCTGCCGAGAATTGCGCATCAATGCCCAGCGATCGATATATTTCATTCGAAAAAGCATTGAAAAGAAACTATTCTGCATCATTCTGCTCTCCTTCATAGATAATTTTTGCTTCTCCTTCGCCCAGCACATAATTCTTATCAATAACCACACCGGTTACTCCTTCAAGAGAAGGAATGCGATACATCAGCTCCATCATGGTATTTTCAATAATAGCTCTAAGGCCTCTCGCGCCGGTTTTTTTACTAATAGTTTGCTGCGCGATTGCATGAAGGGCTTCCTCGGTGAAGGAAAGCTCCACTCCATCCATTTTGAAAAGTTTTTTATATTGCTTCACAATCGCATTTTTAGGTTTGGTAAGAATATTCAGCATGGCCTCCTCATCGAGCTCATCCAATGTTACAAGCACAGGCAACCGCCCGACCAATTCGGGAATCACCCCGTATTTTGCAATATCGCGGCTTTCAATCTTTTGATAAACCTCGCTTAAAGAAGGGCCTTCCTTGCTTTTGACCTCAGCTCCAAAGCCAACACCGCCATTTCCGATGCGCTTGGATACAACCTTTTGAATTCCATCGAAAGAGCCGCCGCAAATAAACAAAATATTAGAGGTATCAATTTGGATAAACTCTTGATTGGGATGCTTTCTCCCGCCTTGGGGAGGAACATTGGAAACAGTGCCCTCAACAATCTTCAGAAGAGCTTGCTGAACCCCTTCCCCGCTTACATCGCGCGTGATAGATACATTTTCACTTTTGCGGGCAATTTTATCAATTTCATCAACATAGATGATGCCTTTTTGAGCGCGTTCCACATCGAAATTGGCCGCCTGCAAGAGTTTTACCAGAATATTCTCAACATCTTCGCCAACATAGCCTGCTTCTGTTAAAGTAGTCGCATCAGCAATGGCAAAGGGCACATTTAAAATTTTTGCAAGAGTTTTAGCAAGATAGGTTTTGCCGCTTCCGGTAGGGCCAACCAAAAGGATATTGCTCTTTTGAAGCTCAACATCATCTTCGCTATCCTCTTGCATGATCCGCTTATAATGATTATAAACAGAGACCGCAAGAGCAACCTTCGCACGCTCCTGCCCAACCACATATTCATCTAAAAAAGCCTTTATCTCCTGCGGCTTATAAATATGAATTTCTTCCTCTACGGGCGTTTGGGGCGGCATGGGGCTTTCTTTGGCCTTGCGAGGGCTTTGATAACCATTTTGATTTAAAAGATCCATGCAAAGCTCAACGCAATCGATGCAGATCATTCCATCAACGCCTTCGATAAGCATGCGATCCGGCATTTTGCGCCCGCAAAATGAGCAATGATTTTTATTTTTATCTTCTGCCATAACTTGCTATTCCCTCTCTAAAAAAATGGGAAAGGAAGCCTTGCGGATCCCTTTCCCTTTGCAATCAGCGATGGGCGATCACTTCATCGACCAGCCCGTATTCTTTTGCTTCTTCCGCAGAAAGAAAATTATCCCGGTCTGTATCACGAAGGATCTCCTCCGGAGACTTCCCGGTGAATTCGGCAAGCATCCGATTGAGCTTTTCCTTAGTTTTCTTAAGATTGCGCGAACGAATCTCTGCATCGGTAGCGCTACCAACAATCCCGCCCAAAGGCTGATGGATCATTACCTCGCTATTGGGCAAACAGTAGCGCTTTCCTTTTGCGCCGGCTGCCAGCAAAAAGGCACCCATACTCGCGGCCATACCAATGCAAATAGTGGAAACATCGCATTTGATATACTGCATTGTATCGAAAATTGCCAAACCTGCAGTAACAGATCCACCGGGAGAATTAATATATAAACTAATATCTTTATCGGGATCTTGGCTTTCCAAATACAGAAGTTGCGCAATCACCAAGCTGGCAGTTGTATCATTCACTTCCTCTGCCAAAATGATGATCCGATCATTAAGCAGCCTTGAATAAATATCATAGGAACGCTCACCATGACCGGTCTGCTCCACTACCATAGGTACTAAACTCATAGAAAATCTCCTTAAGGATTAAAAATTACTCTGCATCCTCTGCCTTTTTAGCAGCTGCCTTTTTGGCAGGGGCTTTCTTGGCAGCAGTCTTTTTGGCAGTTACCTTCTCTTCGGTAACTTCAGCGCTGTTGCGAATCACCTCAACAGCCTTGCTTACTGCGCAATCCATCATGATATCTGCAGCAGGCAGATACATCTTAACCTGATCAACAGGCATATTATAAGCATCTGCAATGGTCTTATATTCAGCCTCAACATCTTCATCAGAGATAACAATGCCTTCCATCTCAACAACCTTCTCCAGAGCAAGGCGAACCTTCACCTGCTTCAAAGCATCGGGCTCAAAGCCTTTGCGGAAGGAGGCTTCGTCCATACCGGTATATTGCAGATAAGTCTTCAGATCCAAACCGGAGGAAGCAAGACGCTGCTCAAATTCGCCGCACATACCATCGATCTTTTGCTCAACCATGGCATCGGGAATTTCAACCTCGGTATTTTCTAAAAGGGCATCGATCAAAGCGTTATCAAGCTCATTGGCAGACTGATTTTCCTTCTGCTCTTTGATAGACTTTCTGATATCTTTCTTCAGATCCGCAAGGGTATCAAATTCGCTAACATCTTTTGCAAACTCATCATCAAGCTCAGGAGCCTCGGTTTCCTTTACTTCATGAATCTTGCAATCAAAGATAGCAGCCTTACCCTTGAGCTCTTCTGCATGATAATCTTCGGGGAAGGTTACCTCAACCTTAACCTCTTCGCCGGCCTTTTTGCCAACAAGCTGGGGCTCGAAGCCGGGGATAAAGCTACCGCTGCCAAGAACAAGATCATAATTTTCGCCCTTGCCGCCATCAAAATGAACACCATCGACAGAGCCATCGAAATCAATGGTAACAGTATCGCCATCTTTGGATTCGCGATCAACAACGATGGTTCTTTCATTTTGCTTCTGCAACTGCTCCAAGCGAGCCTTCACTTCGCTCTCGGTTACAGTATAGACATTTTTGGTTGCTTTAATTCCTTTATATTCCTTAACGGTTACTTCAGGCTTAACCGCAACAACTGCTTTAAAAGAAAAGCCTTCTGCATCCACATCAGTGATCTCGATTTCAGGTTGAGCAACAACCTTCAAATCTGCTTCCTTCACTGCATCTTCATAAGCCTTGGGATAAAGGGCATTTACTGCATCCTCAAAAAATACGCCTTCGCCATAAAGCTTTTCAACCAGTTTGCGGGGAGCTTTGCCCTTACGGAAGCCGGGAACGGTGATTTTAGAGAGATTCTTCTTAAATGCGGCATCAACTGCATTTTTGAATTCTTCACCCTTAACCTCAACGGTCAGCTCAACAGTGCTTTTTTCCAGCTTCTTAACTTCTTTCACATTCATCCTATTTTTACCTCCATATGAAATTCATTCATAACTATCTTATTTTATAATTGAAAACCAAAAAAGTCAACACTTACTCTTGAAAATCGAGAAAACTTTCCTAAAAAATCCCAATATTTTTTGGCTATTTTGCTTGATTTTCCCTTTTTCAGCCTCAAAGTGGCTCAAATCATCGGAAATACAATGCGGTTTAAATGCCAAAGCATCGCAAGAGATCAACTGAAAATGAATACCTTCTCGCTCAAAAGGAGCCTCGCTATATGCTTTAGGGCCATGGAGATGCCCATAATAGCACAGACCAACTTGATACTTTTTTAAAATTTGCAAAAAGGAGGAATCCTCTCCTTCCACAGGTGGATAATGAAAAACTACAACTTTTTTTAATTCAGGCGGTGCCGATTTAAGCGACATTTCAAGCCTTTGCCCTTCGCGGCGCAAAATCTTTTGAGCCTGCTCCCCGCTTTCATCCAAGCCCCAACCACGAGTGCCGCAGATCGCAACACCTTCTGCAATAATGCAATTATTTTGCAAAACAGAAAAATCCGACCATTCATTCTCATCAAAAAATCGCTGCATTTTAGCAAGCGTATCCCACCAATAATCATGATTCCCGCGAAGCAAAATCTTATGACCGGGGAGCTGGTGCAAAAATTCAAAATCCGCCCTTGCTTCTTCAAGAGAAATAGCCCAAGATAAATCCCCTGCTAAAATAACAGTATCTTCGGATTTAATAAGCGAGAGCCAATTTTCTTTGATTTTCTCGGCGTGGTTTTTCCAGCGTTCGCCGAAGATATCCATCGGTTTATTAACCGAAAAGGATAGGTGCGGATCACCCAAAATATAGAGTGCCAAAAAAATTCCGCCTTTCATAATATTTTTTCAATTTCCGCTCATAATAAGAAGCGGAAAGGAGAGTTGAACTATGAATTCTAATTCTGTCAACAAAGGTGTTGATTGCAAGGTAACGAACTGTTACTACCACACAACGGATAATAAATGCACCGCCGAAAAAATCGAGGTATGTAACTGCGCCAACTGCACCAGCAGTTCGGATACCTTCTGCAAAACCTACCAGGAAAAATAACTTTCCGAAAAAGCGCCGCCATCGCGGCGCTTTTTATTTAAAATTATGGCAAAGATAATTCATCACATGACTAAAGCAATAATCATCAGCCTTATTTGATGCTTTTTTCTTTATCTTATCATATAATTGAGGATAGTCATCGGTTGATCGAAGGTCCACGGGGCTTTTTTCGATCCCATCAAAATCGCTTCCAAATGCAATGGTATTTTCCGCGCCAATCCTTTCAAGAAAATCCAAATGACGCAAAACATCATCGGAGGAAGCTTCCCCGGAGACCAAAAACGGAGGATAAAAATTAATACCGATCAACCCTTCCTTTTCTGAAATTGCCTGAATTTGCTCATCGGTCAGGTTGCGAGGATGAGGCATCAAAGAATAGCAATTTGAATGGGTCGCCGCCATTCCGCTCGGCAAAAAATCCAAAAGCGCATCTGCCGAGCGATGATTTAAATGAGAAAGATCCAACGAAATATTAAATTCATGAAGCAAAGATGCAGCCTGCTTTCCGGATTCGCTCAACCCCTTTTCGGGGCAAAGGAATCCGCCTGCAAGGGCATTTCCGCCATTATAGCATAAAGATAGAAAAGCAATCCCCTTTTCCTTTAATTCCATAACAAACTTTAGATCCCGCTCTCTATTCCCGCTAAATAGACAACCGCCTTCTATACTAATGATGCAGGGGCGGGCTCCTTCGGCAAGAGAGGCCTCAATTTCGCCAAAGTTTTTACAAAAGCGATAATTGGGCATCTGCTCAAACAGCATTCTGCCATGATCATAAACTGCGCGAAAATAGGCAATAGGATCTGCCACATGGTCCGGAATATAGATGGCATAATTTTGCAACAAGGAAAAAGAATGGGAAGGGCGCACCTGCAAAGATGGATGATGAAGAGTTCTGCGCTCTTCAAAGCATCTCCACAATGTATCACAATGAAGATCAGCAAATTGCTTTAGCATGAAAATACATTCTCCAAATGCTCAATCTGCATTTGCCCATCTTTTTGAACCATGATTGAGACAACATCGAATCGGGAATTCAAAAAAGATTGATGCTCCTGCAAAAAGAACGAAGCTGTTTTGATCATTTTTTGGCGCTTGGCATAGGTAACGCTCTCATAAGGCGCCGCAATCATCCCTTCGCTGCGGGTTTTAACCTCGCAAAAAACCAAGCAATCTTTATCCATGGCAATAAGATCCAGTTCCCCAAATCTGCATTGATAATTGGTTTTAAGAATCTTAAAGCCTTTTTTTTTAAGATAGCGCTTTGCCGCCATCTCCCCTTTTAAGCCTAATCCATAGACCTTCATTTTATTCTAATCACCCTAAAATTTTCTTCATAAAGCTCATGCGATGGATCGGTGCAGGCCCATGCTGCAAAAGGGCTTCGCGATGCGCTTTAGTGCAATAACCCTTATGCCCTGCGATCCCATATTGAGGATATTCCCGATCCATTTCGATGCATAAGCGATCTCTGGAAACCTTGGCCAAAATGGAAGCGGCCGCGATGGAAGGCGAAATTCCATCTCCGCCAATCACTGTTTTGGTAGGTAAAGAAAAACCTCTGGCGCAGTTGCCATCGATCAAAGCCATATCGGGGCTGATAGATAATTCATCGATAGCGCGATGCATGGCGAGCATTGCAGCGTTAAGGATATTTACAGAATCAATTTCTTCAACGCTTCCCCAACCAATACCATAAGCCAACGCATTTTCGATAATAGCATCAAACAAGGCTTCCCGCCGCTTGGGCGAAAGCTTTTTTGAATCATTAAGATCGGGATGATTCCAGCCATCAGGCAGAATAACCGCCGCCGCACAAACCGGACCGCAAAGGCAACCTCTTCCCGCTTCATCCACACCGCAGATCATTTGATAGCCTTCTTTTTTGCATTCTTCTTCTAATCGAAATTCAAGCATCAGGCGCCTCCAAAGAGATTCTTCCTAATTTTCCGCCGCGAAATTCATCCAATAAAACTGCGGCGCATCGAGTATAATCAAATTCATTGCCGCGCATGATAAACCCTCTTGCACGGCAAATTTTTTCATAAATATCTAAAGGCTCATCCCAATCATCAATTTGAATTTTATAGCGTTCTTGAAGGCTACCGGGATACTTAACCTGCAAAATTTTAATCAGCTCAAAGGCCAATTCTTCTTTATCAACAACATCATCCTTCACCGCGCCGGTTAAAGCAAGATGGATTCCCTGCTGCATATCTTCGAATTTATTCCAAAGAATCCCCGGAGTATCCAAAAGTTCCACATCGGAAGAAAGGGTAACCCATTGCCCCCCTCTGGTTACACCGGGGCGATCCTGCGCCTCTGCGGCTCTTCTTCGGCAAAGAGTATTGATCAAGGTGCTTTTACCCGAATTGGGCACACCACAGATCATAATACGAATTGTTTTTTTCATGCCCTTCGCAGCTGCCCGATCAATCTGCTCCTTCAGCATTTCACGCACCTTTGGCAAGATTTCTGCTGTTCCCTGCCCTTTTGCGCTATCAATCAGCAAAACATCGCGCCCTTCGGCCTTAAAATGCTGCATCCACCTGCTGCTTACTCCTTCATCGGCAAGATCCTTCTTGGTAAGCACCATTAAACGCTTTTTATTGGCAAGAAGATTATTAAAATCAGGGTTTTGGCTGCTTTTTACAACTCTGGCATCGGCCACTTCGATCACTAAATCCACCATCGAAATGTTTTTTTCGATATAGCGGCGGGTTTTCGTCATATGCCCCGGATACCAATTTATCAATAATTGATTGCTATTTTCTTCCATTGTTCTATTCCTGCTGTTCTTATTATTTCACAACTCCCGTATGGGGAAAGAGCCGAAGGATCAGGCGGCCTAAAATATATTTTTCCTGAATCGGGCCAAGGTCTCTGCTATCTTTGGAGTTTACACGATTATCTCCCAAGCAAAAAACTTCGCCTTCCTGCACTGTATACGGAAAACTGAAATCCTTCGGAATCGTATAAATGCCGGAATCCAAATAATCTTCATTCAAAAGATTACCATCAATCACCACTTGGTAATCATTGGTAATATCAATCGTTTGCCCTTCAGTGGCAATAACGCGCTTAACAAGAATCTTTCCGCCTAAATCATCAGCAACAAAGCAAATGATATCCCCCTGCTCCGGAGTATAAAAAAGTTGGGATACCAAAAGCCGATCCCCATGAAGCAATGTGGACTCCATCGATTCCCCATCAACAACATAGATGCGGAAGAAAAGACTAAAAACGACCATCACTGCAATCAAAGCAATAATGATTGAATCCATCAATTCCAATAAACCTTTTGCAATATTTTTCATTGGTCAGCGCCCCTTTAAAAACAATATCAATTAATTATACAATATAATTTATAAAATTTCCATAGTTTTTATAAAAGAATATGCGGATGCATTCGCATCCGCATATAAAGGAAATTTACTTTACAGATTAGAAAAGACCGGTAATAACACCATTTTCATCCACATCAATCCGCTCAGCAGCAGGGCTTTTGGGCAGACCGGGCATTGTCATAATATCGCCGGTCAGGGCAACAATAAAGCCGGCGCCTGCAGAAATTTTAATATTTCGAACAGTAACGGTAAAGCCTTCGGGAGCACCAAGCTTTGCAGGATCATCCGAAAAGCTATATTGGGTTTTAGCCATGCAAACAGGCAATTTTCCATAGCCAAGCTCGGTCAGGCGATCGATCTGCTTTTGGGCTGCGGGAAGAATTTGAACACCATCTCCCCCATAAACCTTCTTAACAATCGCCTCGATCTTTTCTTCAATGGTGGTATCATCTTCATAAGAGAAGGTGAAATCCCCCTGCTCCTCTTCGCAAAGACGCACAACTTCTTTGGCAAGTTCCTCGCCGCCCTTGCCGCCATCTGCCCAAACAGTGGAGAGAACAACGTTAACACCAAGAGCCTTGCAACGCTCAATCAGGCATTCGATTTCCTTATCGGTATCGGTGGGGAAACGATTAACAGCAACAACGCAAGGAAGCTTATAAACATTCTTAATATTAGAAACATGACGCAAAAGATTGGGCACACCTGCCTCAAGAGCCTTAAGATCTTCGTTGCCAAGTTCGTTTTTAGCAAGGCCGCCATGCATCTTCAGGGCACGAATAGTGGCAACAACAACAACAGCATCAGGAGTCAGCCCAGCCATGCGGCATTTAATATCCAAGAACTTTTCCGCACCAAGATCAGCGCCGAAGCCTGCTTCGGTAATGGCATAATCGCCCATCTTCATTGCCATTTTAGTTGCGATCACAGAGTTGCACCCATGAGCAATATTAGCAAAGGGACCGCCATGCACAAAGGCAGGAGTTCCTTCCAAGGTTTGAACAAGATTAGGCTTCAAAGCATCCTTCAAAAGCGCCGCCATCGCACCATGAGCCTTTAATTGCCCGCAGGTAACCGGTTGATCATCATAGGTATAACCAACAATGATTCGAGCAAGACGCTCCTTCAAATCGGTGATAGAATCGGAAAGGCAAAGCACCGCCATGATTTCGCTGGCAACAGTAATATCAAAGCCATCCTCGCGAGGCACACCCTGCATTCTGCCGCCCAAGCCATCGATCACATTGCGAAGCTGGCGGTCATTCATATCCACGCAACGCTTCCAAGTAATCTTCTTAACATCGATTCCAAGCGCATTCCCCTGCTGAATATGGTTATCAAGCATCGCGGCCAAAAGATTATTTGCCGCACCGATAGCATGAAAATCGCCGGTGAAATGAAGGTTGATATCCTCCATCGGCACAACCTGCGCATAGCCGCCGCCCGCAGCGCCGCCCTTAATGCCAAATACAGGGCCAAGAGAAGGCTCCCGCAAAGCAACGGTAACATCTTTGCCAATTCTGCGCAACCCATCGGCCAAACCAATGGTAGTAGTCGTTTTTCCTTCTCCGGCAGGAGTAGGAGTAATTGCGGTAACAAGAACCAGCTTCCCGTCTTTACGCTCTTTTTTAAGCAAGGAAAGATCGATCTTTGCCTTATATTTGCCATAATGCTCCAAATATTCTTCTTCCACATGGGCGGTGGCGGCAATTTCGGAGATTGGCTTCATTTTACATTGCTGTGCAATTTCAATATCGCTTAAATATGCCATTTTCAAAGCTCCTTACTTTTTAAAATACTCAACCGCAGAGCGGAACATTTTCAGATCATATTCGCCGAGCACGTTCCGATAGAGACCATCTGCATAGCGCTCGGAATGGCCCATTTTACCAAATACGCGGCCATCAGGAGAAGTAATACCCTCAATGGCGAAGCAGGAATCATTGGGATTGAAGCGAATATCAGAGGTGGCATTGCCGGCCATATCCACATATTGAGTGGCAATCTGACCATTTTCTGCCAACTGACGAATCAGCTTTTCATCGGCAAGGAAGCGCCCCTCACCATGAGAGATGGGCACAGAATATACATCGCCAACATTTGCGGCCGCAAGCCAAGGCGATTTATTGGAGGCAACGCGGGTCTGAACCATTCTGGATTGATGCCTTGCAATGGTATTAAAGGTAAGAGTGGGGCAATTTTCATCGGTATCGATGATCTTGCCATAGGGCACAAGGCCAAGCTTGATCAAAGCCTGAAAGCCGTTGCAAATACCAAGCATCAAGCCATCTCTTTGCTCCAAAAGCGCAGTAACCTGCTCCTTCACAGCAGCATTGCGGAAGAATGCAGTAATAAACTTACCGGAGCCCTCCGGCTCATCACCACCTGAGAAACCGCCGGGAACAAATACAATTTGAGATTCCTTCAATTTTTGACTAAAGAGTTCAACACTGCGATTGATCCCTTCAGCAGAGCGGTTATTAATAACAAAGATTTCCGGATCCGCTCCTGCATCCCGCATGGCTCTTGCGCTATCGAATTCGCAGTTGGTACCGGGGAATACAGGAATCAAAACCTTGGGCTTGGCCACCTTAATTGCAGGAGAAACGCGCTCATGAGCCTCATAAGAGAAGTTTTCCATCGGTTGATCGGGATGCTTGATATTGCAGCTAAATACACTCTCAAGCTTATCTTCATAAAGGGATTGAATTTCGGCGAAAGCGACCTTTTCTGTGCCCCTTACAAACGATTTATCTTCGGTTACCAGACCAATCTGCAAACCAAAATCGCAATCCTCTGCCATCTCAAGAAGGAAGCTGCCATATTGATAGCCAAAGAGTTCCTCCATGGTGCGATCTTCATCAAAAGCAAAACCAAAGCCATCGCCCATAGCCATCTTGATAACCGCCTCGGCAACACCGCCAAAACCGGGGGTATAAGCGGTAACAGCCTTGCCGGAGCGCAGAAGATCGGTAACAGTATCAAAAAGCTTCATCAAAGAAGATGCATCGGGAAGATGATTTTCATTATATTCAGGACGAAGCAAAACAACCCGATTGCCGGCCTTCTTAAAATGATTGGGAACAATCTCGCCGGTTTTTCCGGTTGTAACCGCGAAAGAAACCAATGTAGGCGGAACATCCAGATCCTCGAAAGTACCGCTCATGGAATCCTTACCGCCGATAGCGGCAATTCCCAAATCTTTTTGCGCTTCAAAAGCGCCAAGCAAAGCGGCCAAAGGCTTGCCCCAGCGCTTTCCGTCTTTACCGGGGCGCTCAAAATATTCTTGGAAAGTAAGATAAACATCCTCAAATTTTGCACCGGTTGCAATCAGCTTACATACAGATTCCACTACTGCAAGATAAGCACCATGATAAGGGCTCTTTTCAGCAACATAAGGATTATAACCCCAAGCCATTAATGAGCAATCATCGGTATGCTTTTCTTCCATGGAAATCTTCTGCACCATAGCCTGAATCGGGGTCATTTGATATTTTCCGCCAAAAGGCATCAAAACAGTACCGGCGCCAATGGTGGAATCAAAACGCTCGGAAAGGCCGCGCTTGGAGCAAACATTAAGATCTTCTGCAAGGGATTTAAGTTCTTTACCAAAATCCTCTCCCACCTTTTTGCGATAGCAAGTAGGAGCCGCGGGAGTAATGGAAATATGCTTTTCTGCACCGTTGGAATTCAAGAACTCTCGGCTGATATCAACAATCACCTTGCCATTCCAATGCATTACCAAGCGAGGATCGGCCTGAACAGTTGCAACAACAGTTGCCTCAAGATTTTCTTGGTCGGCAAGAGCCACAAAGCGCTCCACATCCTTCGGCTCCACCACAACAGCCATTCTCTCTTGAGATTCGCTGATTGCAAGTTCGGTTCCATCCAAACCATCATATTTTTTAGGAACAGCATTCAAATCGATCGTTAAGCCATCGGCCAACTCACCGATAGCAACAGAAACACCGCCTGCACCAAAATCATTGCAGCGCTTGATCATGCGGCAAGCCTCGTAGTTACGGAAAAGGCGCTGCAGTTTGCGCTCTTCCGGAGCATTACCCTTCTGCACCTCTGCGCCGCAGCTTTCCAAAGACTGCAAGGTATGGGATTTGGAAGAACCGGTTGCACCACCGCAACCATCGCGGCCGGTGCGGCCACCCAAAAGAATTACAACATCGCCGGGAGCAGGGCATTCTCTGCGAACATTCTCGGCAGGAGCGGCACCAACAACGGCGCCGATTTCCATTCTTTTGGCTGCATAACCATCATGGTAAAGCTCATCAACAATGCCGGTAGCAAGACCGATCTGATTACCATAAGAGGAATAGCCCGCCGCTGCAGTAGTTACAATTTTTCGCTGAGGCAGTTTTCCTGCCATGGTTTCTTTAACCGGCTTTAAAGGATCTGCAGCGCCGGTTACGCGCATCGCGCCATAAACATAGCTTCTGCCGGATAAAGGATCCCGAATCGCGCCGCCGATGCAAGTTGCAGCACCGCCAAAAGGCTCAATTTCGGTAGGATGATTATGAGTTTCATTTTTAAAGAGCAAAAGCCAAGGCTCTTTTTTGCCATCGGCCTCCACCTCGATCTTAACTGTGCAGGCATTGATTTCTTCGGATTCATCAAGCTTATCCAGTTTTCCGTGGGCCTTAAGATATTTAGCCGCAAGGGTTCCGATATCCATCAAATTGATAGGCTTTACGCGGCCAAGCTCTTTGCGAACCGCAATATAATCATCATAAGCGGCTTGAAGCAATTCATCTTCAAACTCCACATTATCAATAGTGGTAAGGAAGGTGGTATGGCGGCAATGATCAGACCAATAAGTATCGATCATGCGAATTTCGGTAATTGTGGGATCTCTGCCCTCTTTTTGGAAATAAGCCTGGCAGAAAGCGATATCGTCCTCATCCATGGCAAGGCCATAGGCTTTAACAAAATCGGCAAGACCGGCCTGATCCAGCTTTAAAAATCCCTCTAAAGTTGCAACTGTTTCGGGAATATCATAAGCAATCTGAAGGGTTTCGGGCTTTTCGAGAGCGGCTTCGCGGGATTCCACAGGGTTGATAACGCTCTTTTTAATTGCTTCAACCTCTTCTTCGGAAAGATCCCCGTAAAGCAAATATACTTTAGCAGTGCGCACAATGGGGCGCTCCCCCTGAGAGATGATTTGAATGCATTGGGCAGCGGAATCTGCGCGCTGATCAAACTGACCGGGCAAGAATTCAACTGCAAAAACCTTGGCGCCATCTGCATCGATGGCATCATAGGTATTATCAAGCTGAGGCTCTGAAAAAACAGTTTTTACTGCATAATTAAAGAGATCCTCTTCGATATTTTCAACATCATAACGATTGATAATTCGCACCGATTCCAAAGATTTGATCTGATGGATATGGCGAATCTCATGGCGCAGATCCCGCGCCTCACCGGCAAGAGCCGGTTTCTTTTCAACAAAAATTCGGTATACCAATGTTCTTTTACTCCTCTCTGCCGGCAGCTAGCGCGCGCTGACCGATATCCTTGCGATAAAAAGCATTTTCAAAATGAATTTTCGAAACCTTTTGGTAGGCAGCATGAATTGCTTCTTCCAAAGAATTTTCTACTGCACAAACGCCTAAAACGCGGCCGCCTGCGCTCAATAGTTTCTCTCCTTCAAGCTTTGCCCCTGCCACAAAAACACTATCCTTCAATTCATCGGGGATGGAAATTTCCTTGCCGGTTTCATATTTACCGGGGTAACCATCCGACGCCATAACAACGCAGCAGGCATTTGCCTCTTTAAATTTCACCTCAGTTGAAGCAAGATTTCCATTGGTGGTTGCCATCATAATGGTTAGCAGATCGCTTTCCAGCAAAGGCAAGACCACTTGGGTTTCAGGATCTCCAAAGCGGCAATTATATTCAATCACTTTCGGACCATTAGGGGTGAGCATCAAACCGAAATATAAGCAGCCTTTAAAGGGACGCCCCTCCGCCTTCATCGCTTCAATGGTAGGTAAAAAGATTTCTTTCATGCAGCGCTCTGCAACTGCAGGAGTATAATAAGGATTGGGAGCAACAGTGCCCATACCGCCGGTATTAAGGCCTTGATCGCCATCTAATGCCCGCTTATGATCCATTGAGGAAACCATGGGAACAACACAATTTCCATCGGTGAAGGAAAGAACAGATACCTCCGGACCGGTAAGAAACTCTTCAATTACCACGCGGCTTCCGCTTTCGCCAAAAACCTTATCCTCCATCATGGAGCGAACAGCATCCTTCGCCTCTTCGCGAGTCATTGCAATAACAACACCCTTTCCGAGGGCAAGGCCATCGGCCTTAATAACAGTGGGGATTGGTGCATTCTCCAAGTAGCTGAGCGCTTCCTCGCAATCGGTAAAAACAGCGTATTCCGCAGTTGGAATATGATATTTTTTCATCAAATCCTTGGAGAAAACTTTGCTTCCTTCAATGATCGCAGCATTAGCCCGCGGGCCAAAGCACGGGATCCCCTTTTCATTGAGGGCATCTACCGCACCCAAAACCAAAGGATCATCAGGGGCAACTACTGCATAATCAATTTTTTGATCCACCGCAAAGGCAACGATTTTTTCAATCTCTTTGGCACCGATAGGAACCAACTCGGCATCTTCAGCCATTCCCCCATTACCGGGCAAAGCAAAGATTTTTTCAACAGAAGGATTCTCCTTCAGTTTCTTTATAATGGCATGCTCGCGGCCCCCGCCGCCCACAACCAATAATTTCATATTGAATACTCCTTTATTTATTGAGCAAAAGCGCCGAGATGCCTTAAATATCGCATCTCGGTCTGCTTTTTTATAAATTAATGATGGAACAGGCGCATACCGGTAAAGGCCATGGCCATATTGTACTTATCGCAACAACGAATTACAACATCATCGCGAATAGAGCCGCCGGGTTGAGCAATATAGGAAACACCGCTTCTCTTGGCGCGCTCAATATTATCATCAAAGGGGAAGAAGGCATCGCTGCCAAGGGCAACGCCGCTTAAGGAATCAAGATATTCTCTTGCTTCCTCAGCAGTCAAGGGAGAGGGCTGGCAGGTAAAATATTTCTGCCATACACCATCTTTGCATACATCTTCTTCATTCTTATTAATATAGCTATCAATAACATTATCGCGATCCGGTCTGCCAAGGGTGGGCAAGAAGGGCAGATTCAAAACCTTTTCATGCTGACGCAAATGCCAAACATCTGCTTTGTTTCCTGCCAGACGAGTGCAATGAATGCGGGATTGCTGCCCTGCGCCAACACCGATTGCTTGGCCATCAACTGCATAGCATACGGAATTAGACTGGGTATACTTTAAAGTAATCAAAGCAATAATCAGATCACGCTTTGCGGTATCGGGAAGTTCTTTATTTTCAGTAACAAGATTTGCAAGCAATTCCTCATCGATCTTGAATTCATTACGCCCCTGCTGGAAGGTAATTCCATAAACCTCTTTGGTTTCAACGGGATCAGGGGTAAAATCGGGATCGATCTCAATAATATTATAATTACCATTACGCTTGGATTTCAAGATTTCGAGCGCTTCATCGGTATAACCGGGAGCAATAATACCATCAGATACCTCGCGCTTAATTAAAAGAGCAGTGGTTTTATCGCAAATATCGGAAAGCGCAATGAAATCACCAAAGGAGCTCATGCGATCGGTGCCTCTGGCTCTTGCATAAGCGCAAGCTAAAGGAGATTCATCAAGCCCTTCAATATCATCAACAAAGCAAGCCTTTTTCAGCTCGTCGCTCAAAGGATTGCCAACAGCGGCAGAGGTGGGGCTTACATGCTTAAAGGAAGTAGCGGCAGGTTGGCCCAAGGCTGCCTTTAATTCCTTCACTAATTGCCAAGAATTAAACGCATCTAAAAAATTAATATAGCCCGGTCTGCCGGAAAGGATCTTAATGGGCAGATCGCTTCCGTCCTTCATAAAAATCTTCGAAGGTTTTTGGTTGGGATTGCAGCCATATTTCAATTCAAATTCTTTCATTATTATTCCCTTTCTTATTTGCAATTTTTATTGATCATGCGGCTTTCAACCTCGCCGGTAGCAAGATCAATATAGCGCACATAAAGAGAAATCTTATTATCTTCATCCAAATTGGACCAAATATCATTGGTAAAGGCATCAATATCATCAGGAATGCTAACTCGCTCCGGCTCTCCTTGGAAGGTAGGAATAGGATTACCATCGCAAACATAAGTATGGATAAAATGACCAAGGCCTTTAAGGGCGGGATAAGAGAAATGATAGCGATTGCAGGCAGAACCTTCCGCATCAGCACTCTTTAAAATGCTCATCTCATAAGTAAAATCGCCCTCATCAAAGGTCATCATTCCGCTAATGCGCGGAGTCCAGTTGGGGCCGTCGGGCTCAAACTCGCGGGTAGTAAGGGCTTGGGCGAAGGTGCCGCCATCTTTGATAAAATCATAGATGGTATCGGTCTGATCTCCGTTGGTAACAATAAGCTTATTCTCATATTCCCGCAAAGCAGCATAGATAATCAAAGAAGGATCTTCCACTTTGGAAGGATCAAAGGGCTCAGTATAAACAGTGCCTTCCTTCTCGGTAAAAATACGATTGCGGCTATTTTCGCTTCTGCCCATAATAAAATAAGCAGTTGCAGCCTTTTTCCCATCGGGAGTCTTGCCGATTACAACACCGCGACCAACATAGCTATTACCGGCGATTCTTTCGCCCATGGATTTCACTTCATAAATATTCATATCTTTTCTCCCTTTCTGATGGCGGCACTGACTTTTTCTACTGCTTGGGGCAGCAAAATCCATTCTGCCTTTTCCATCACCCGTTTTTGAAGAATTTCAGGGGTATCCCCTTCTTCGATCTCCACCGCCTTTTGAGCGATGATTCTGCCGCCATCCGGCACTTCATTAACAAAATGAACAGTTGCACCGGTAACCTTCACTCCATATTCGAGAGCCGCTTCATGGACATGAAGCCCATAAAATCCCGCTCCGCAGAAGGAAGGAATCAGCGAAGGATGCACATTGATCATCCGCTCCGGCCAACGAGAAGTAAACTCCGCAGATAAAATCTGCATAAACCCTGCCAAAACAATCAGTTCAACGCCATATTCTTCCAAAACAGAAAGAATCTTTTCTTCAAACTCTTTCCGATCAGCGCATTTTTTTCGATCAACCGTTACAGCAGCAATCCCTGCATTTTCTGCTCTGGTCAGCGCATAAGCCCCTGCGGTTCCGGAAAGAACCAAGCAAATTTCGCCGTTCTTTAACAAACCGGCCTTTTGGGCATCAATTAATGCTTGAAGATTGGTTCCACCTCCGGATACCAAAACTGCAATTTTAGTTGCTTCCTTCAATGCTTCATCCTCCTTTGGGGGGCAGGACTTGAACCTGCCACGGTCTTTCACGACGCCTTTTCCCGCCTTGCTTGTGTTCCTTTTTGCAAGACCAGCGCCTATAAATCTTCAACATGCCAAAAAAGCGTTGAAATTATGCCATTTCAGGCAGGTTCGGACTTATTCCAGGATGATCTTATTTTCGCCCTCAATAATAGAGCCGATGATATAAGGATCTTCGCCCTGCTCCTTAAGGATAGCAAGAGTAGTCTCCACATCTTCGGGAGCCACAACGATGCTCATACCAACACCCATATTAAAGGTATTAAACATATCTCTTTCGGGAATGTTGCCAACCTTGGCGATCAAATCAAAGATCGGCAGCACCCGAACAGCGCTTTTATCGATCTTTGCGCAAAGGCCATCAGGAATGCTTCTGGGAATATTTTCATAAAAACCGCCGCCGGTAATATGGGAAACACCCTTAACGCGAACCTTTTCGAAAAGAGCGGTCATGGGCTTCACATAAATCTTGGTCGGAGTGAGCAGAGTTTCACCAACAGACTTACCGCCAAGCTCGGCAACAGGCTCTTTGATCTCGGCATTTTCAACATCGAAAACCTTGCGCACCAGAGAAAAACCATTGGAATGAACACCGCTTGACGGCAGCGCAATTACAACATCGCCGACCTTCATGGTTTTATTATCGATCACTTTTTCCGCATCAACAATGCCCACTGCAAAACCGGCCATATCATATTCATCGATAGGATAAAAACCGGGCATTTCGGCGGTTTCACCACCGATCAGAGCGGCGCCACTCTGCACACAGCCTTCAGCAACACCCGAAACAATTTCGGCAATTCGCTCGGGCACGTTCTTACCGCAAGCGATATAATCCAAGAAAAAGAGAGGCTTTGCACCACAGCAGATAACATCGTTCACACACATGGCAACACAATCGATGCCGACAGTATCGTGCTTATCCATCAAAAAGGCCATCTTAAGCTTGGTGCCAACACCATCGGTTCCGCTAACAAGCACAGGCTTTTTCATGCCGGAAATATCGGGCATAAACAAGCCGCCAAAACCGCCGATATCAATATCGGCACCTGCGGTTTTGGTGCGAGCCACATGACTCTTCATCAATTCTACCGCTTTATATCCGGCGGTAATATCAACGCCGGCTGCAGCATAACTTTCGGATCTAGAATTATTCATCATTTATTCCTTTCCGTTCCAGCAATAGGTGCATAAATCGCATGCAGGAAGCCCTATCGCCTTAATAATATTTTCAAGGGATTGAAACTCAAGTGAGGCAAAATTAAATCGCTCACAAAGATTTTTGCGCAAAGCCTTTCCGCGCTCGGTTTTTTCATCGATATATTCATCGATATATTTAAACCCTTCTTCTCCTTCCAACTCCAAGATCACCCTGCGGGCAATCAGATCCATATCAGAAGTAGAACGAGAAAAACTATGGTACTTACAACCATACATAATCGGCGGGCATGCAGAACGCATGTGCACTTCCTTTGCGCCATTTTCATAAAGAAAATCCACGGTTTCTTTTATTTGAGTGCCACGAACGATGGAATCGTCAACAAAAAGCAGTTTCTTATCTTGAATCAGATCATGAACGGGAATCTGCTTCATTTTAGCCACCCGATCGCGATCAGATTGCTTGATAGGAGTAAAACTTCTGGACCAAGTCGGCGTATATTTAATGAACGCCCTTGCGTAAGGAATCCCACTCTTATTCGCATAACCGATTGCATGAGGAATTCCGGAATCCGGCATACCGCCAACATAATCAAGATCAGTTGCAATTTCTTTTTCTGCATCACTTTCTGCCAGCAACGCACCATTACGATAACGCATGGTCTCCACATTAATTCCTTCATATCCGGAAGTGGGGTACCCATAATAACTCCAAAGAAAAGAGCAAATCTTTTTACATTTTCCGGCTTCTTGAAGAACACTGATGCTATCGGGAGCAAGTTCAACAATTTCTCCGGGCCCCAATTCCTTTTCGATTTCAAAGCCCAGCTTCATTGCGGCAAAAGATTCAAATGTTACACAATGGGCGCCATCACCTTTCCCGATCAAAACCGGCAAGCGCCCCATTTTATCTCGAGCGGCAATCAGATGACCATCATTTTTAAGAATTAATATATTCGCTGTGCCTTCGATTTGCTCTTGAGCAAATCGAATTCCTTCCAAAAAATTTTCTTTTTGGCTGATGAGCGCAGCCGTTAATTCGGTGCAATTCACCTTTCCACCGGTCATTGCATCAAAATGACCGCTTTCTTCTTTTATATACTGATCAATCAAATCCTCTGCATTATTTACCTTGCCGATAATACAAATAGCAAAGGCGCCGAGTTTAGATCTGATCAACAGCGGTTGAGGATCCCAATCACTAATGCAACCGATGGCCGCCTTTCCTTCCATTTCTGAAAGAACATGCTCAAAACGAGTACGAAAAGGAGCGCTTTTAATCCCATGGATCTGCCGCTGCAATCCGATTTCTTCATCATAGACGGCAATCCCCGCCCGATGAGTGCCGAGATGGGAATGATAATCTACGCCAAAGAAAACATCTGATAAACATTCATTTTTAGAGGTAATACCAAAAAATCCTCCCATAGGTTTTGCGTTCCTCCCAAATTATGCAAAAAACAACTCACTCAAGGTCATGGGATCGATATATTCCCCATCTTTATAAACTCTCATATTACCGGAGGCAATCTCATCAATCAGCATCACATTGCCTTCAGAATCATAACCAAACTCAAATTTGATATCATAAAGAACGAGGCCCTTTTCCTTCAGATCATCTGCCACAATCTGAGTGATCTTTTGAGTCATTACCTTCATATCATCATATTGCTTATCGGTCATAACACCAAGATCAACCAAGCCATCCTTGGTAACCAAAGGATCGCCCTTTTCATCGTTCTTAAAGGTCATCTCAACATAAGCGGGCAGATCAGCGCCTTCCTCAATATAATCGCTATAGCGGCGATAAAAGCTACCCACAGCCTTATGGCGGCAGATCACTTCAAGCCCCTTGCCAAATACCTTTGCGGGAAGCACTTCCATAGTAGTATCCTCCAAGGAGGCATCTACATAATGAGTCTTAATTCCGGCGGCATTAACCTTTTCGAAGAAATAGATAGACATCCGCAGATTGACATCGCCAACACCATCGATAGTGAGGCCAACTGCATTTTCGCCGGGATCAAATACACCGTCTTTTCCGGTGCAATCATCTTTAAATTTCAAAAGGTAATTTCCATTCTCGAGGGCAAATACGTCTTTGGTTTTTCCGGTGTACACAAGCTTCATTGTTTTTCTCCTTTTATTTTAATATTAATTGATAACTTATTGAAGAGCGGCATCCTTTGCCAGCACAACCTCGGCATCCTTTACTCTTTTGGCATCAAGCTTTTCTGCAAGTTCCTGATCAGAAACTGCAAGAATCTGAATTGCCAAAAGGGCGGCATTAACTGCACCATCAATGGCAACAGTTGCAACCGGAATCCCCGGAGGCATCATCACAGTAGAAAGCAACGCATCCATTCCGCCAAGACCTTTAGATTGAATCGGAATGCCGATCACAGGCAGAGTGGTATTCGCGGCAACCGCTCCGGCAAGATGGGCCGCCATTCCCGCCGCGCAGATAATGGCACCGTAGCCATTTTCGCGAGCAGCTCTGCTAAAATCTCTTGCTTGCTCGGGAGTGCGATGAGCAGAAAACACATGCGCTTCATAAGGCACGCCGAAAGACACCAAAGTATCTATCGCCTTCTGCACAATCGGAAGATCACTGTCGCTCCCCATCATAACAGCAACTTTTTTCATTATGAACCCTCCTTTAAAAAATAAATGGGCGCACCATTCCCGATCAGGAATGGGGCGCCCAGACGGTCGGCATTATTGTTCTTTGTTCCCCTGTGGTAAACCACTAATTCCGTCAGTTACAAAGAACTTCAAAAGACATTAAAAAGTATATCATAAAAAACTATAAATTGTCAATCAAAAGGAAACGAGTTTTTTAAAATTGTTTATTCTCACTTGAAAGGCCGCCTCAAAGGAAAAACTCTTTGGAAATTTCCACAGAAAAAATACGGACAAGGGTTTCCCCTTGTCCGTATTTTACCTTACAAGATTTTTTTACAGATCAAAACAGCATCAGCAGTATCAACAATGGGATCCCCATTAAGATTTGCTGCTTCGGCATCTAATCCGGCCGCAGTGATCTTGCCGTTGATAAATCTTAAAATCCGAACCACATCGGCAACCGAAACCGTCCCATCGCCGGTTACATCGCCAAGGCGAGCAAAAAGATCCTCGGCAGCAACCAAATCATTCAAAAGGGCAACGCATTCCTTTTGATCATCGGTCAATGCATCAAAAGCTTCTCTTGCCTCTTTAATGGCCTCTCCGCTATCTACCGAAACAGTTCCGATCGCTTCGATTAAGGCATCAACTTTAGAAGCAGCTTCGCGATTCAGAAGAGTGCTCCCAAATACAATGGTATCGCGATCAAATACATTATCAATGCTCGAAAATTCTTTGTTATCTGCATCATAGACCCAATCTTCGCTTTCGAGCATAGCCCTAATGGCATTTTGCTCCTCCGCATCAAGAAGCAATACGCCTTCGGAGTTCGTATAGAATACCTTCTCCCCTTCAATATTCTTAAAGGTGATCTTCAAAGGCGAAGCGCTTCCAAAAAGCGAGGGATAACCAAATGTTTCGCCCACTTTCCAAACCTTTGCGGCCTCATTTGCTTTCCAAGCAACTTCGCTATTTTTAAACGCAGCCAAAGCAACAGTTGTTACCCCTTCTGCCTCAACATCGGCATAGGAATTGGTATATATAACCCCTTCTGTTAATGCACCGCTTTCGGCAGCCAAGAA
The DNA here is from genome assembly GCA_045544255.1 of Eubacteriales bacterium. Taxonomy (GTDB): domain Bacteria; phylum Bacillota; class Clostridia; order Oscillospirales; family QAKW01; genus QAKW01. Next base: position 25,787 of record JAZPYP010000028.1, read on the forward strand.
ATTATCTGCAGAAACGATACCTCCATCACCAATGGCAGCAACAACAGTCGGAGCGCCGGAACTTGCAAAAACGCCCGCGTTTTTAATTGAAACTTCAGCGCCTTCAGCCTCACCGATCAAAATACCGGCAAGATCATCAGCCCTATTGGTAAATCCATTTGCTTCAACATTCAGAAGCTCATAATCGAAGCCGCCCCAAGCATAGCCAATAGCTGCGGCTACCCGCTGGCGCGCGTTACCGGAAATTTCAGTATCAACAACCGAACAATTCTCAAGGCGGATCATTTTGCCGCTACCAAAAGAAAGAAGAGCGGTTTCTGCAGTATTGACCGGACGGCTGACGCCTCCGAAAAGGATCGCGCCGCCATCATCGATCATATATCCATCGTTTACAACAATCGAATTGCTCACATGAACATTTTTCATTAAGAAATCGGCGGGAGCGGAGGTATAGCGACGCCCCACAACAAGCCCAACACCATCGCTGGTCGGCCAAGTGAGCGATGCCCCATCAAATTTAAGATTGGAAATGGAATTCCCGCTATACCAATCAAAGAATCCGCGAGAGGTTGCACTCCAATTCTTGATCACATGCCCCATTCCGTTAAAGGAGAAGGAAACACCGCTAAAGCCCTTGAAATCAACACCCTGAAGATCGAGATCAGAAGCAAGATAAAGGGTAACATCAGCATCAAGATCTCTTCTTTCGGCTGCAGCCAAAAGGTCATCTATATTACCGATCATAAAGCCCTTCATGCCCGAATAAAGCTTTGCATCAGAAATTGAAGGATAATCGGGCGCAGAAAGATCGGCTTTATAATTCTCTTTATAGGAAATCAGCGTTTCTACATCGGAAGAAGCAAGGGTTCCGGCAGATAGCTTTTCTTTGCAAAGGGCGATTGCTTCTTCAAGCCCACTTGCATAGTAAGATGCATCTCTATTAGCAAAATAAGCAAGCGCGGCTACCGCTTTTCCCTCAATACTATTTGATGCATAAGCGGTAAGAGCAGCATCGGAAGAAGGCACTTCATAGATAGATGCGCTCTCATCCAGAATTCCGGCATCAGCAGTAAATACATATCCCGGAAGAACCGAAGAAAACTCTACCTTTGCACCGGTATTGGCATAAATAACTTTATCTGCCGCACCGCTTACCGCGATTTTACGGATACGATCAGCAGAAGAGCCGATAGCAGGAAGCCCTTCCTTCATCGACCATGCAAAAGAATCAGAGGAGGCAAGATAGGCCACTTCCCCACTCTTAAAAGCAGAAAGATCCTTGCTGATTACCGCCTTATCTGCGCCTTCATAGGCCTTATATGCATCGGAAGTATAAACCCCGTCATAAGTTACAGCCACAGAGGATGCAGAATCATGCATTGCCGTAATAAAAGCTTTGCCCTCTTGGCTTGCAAGGGCATTATTGGCAAGAAGAATATTCTTCAGCTTAATCGGCCCTTCAAAAACGCGCCCGATGACGGAAGCATCGCAAGGATCGCCGTTTTCGTTCCCAAGGGCAGAAAGAGAACTATTGAATACTGCAATATTGCTGATATTCATATTGCGGCGCATCTCTCCGAACAAAATTCCGCAGTGATTTGCAGCCATTTGATGAGAAAAGCCATCAATCAAAATATTGGAGATATTAAATACCGAATCAGCGGCAACATTCATGGAAACGCCACCCATAATGGCGGCAACATTATTCTTCGCTGCTTTTCCAACAATCGCGGTATCGATAATGGAGCAATCGGTAATATTCACCGTTACTTTTGAGCCAACGCGATAGCGGCTCAAAAGAATTGCTGCGCCGGTATCATTTCCATCATAACGGGTCAGTTCGCATTCTTTAACATGAACATTCTCCATGGTAAAGGTAGATTGCAAAGTAGAAAGCGCCGCCTGCTGCATACCAAAAACAAGAGCAGGCCATTGAGCGCCGCCCATGCCCGATGCATCTAACTTCACCTTATAAAGAGTTAGGTTTTTAATGCTGGCCATGGGGCAATTATAGAATAAACCTTTAGAGGCAGCGGACCAGCCATAGATCATATTCCCCATGCCATCGAAAGAGGCTTTAAGCCCTTCAAAGCCGGTAAACTGCTTATTACCGATCAGATTAAGGCTTTTAGCCAAATAAATAGTATCTGCGCTATCGAAGAGCGATTCATTATTTCCCGCAAACTCCAGATCCTCTATCGATTCGATTTTGAATTCTTTAGAAGAGGAGTTGCCCGCCTCCTGCACCGAAGGGATTACGGAGAGAGCAGACTCTTCAAGAGCCACTGCGGAAAACGCAAAAACAGACATCAACGCCATGATGACGCTGATAGCAGCAACAATCGAAAGCACACGCGTACTTCGTCTGTACATATTTTAGTTTTCCTCCTTAAAATATTCGGTTTTGGAAACGGAATGGTCTGATTTTATTATAAAATTTCCTCATTTATTTCTCCATATTTTTATTTATGAAAAACTATGCGTTATTTTAGATGTTAACCGGAAGGTATTGTAATTTGAAATTGAAACATGATATATTTATGGTGGAAACGGAAAATTCAATATAAGGAGAATTCATCATGAAACGCAAAAGAGTCATTGCGGCAATCACCGCCGCAGTTTTATGCGTAGCCATGCTGGCGACCTGCGCCATCACCTTCACTCTTGGCTATGCCGATTCTTTTTATTCATCTTTTGAAGACAACGAGAAAAATGCATTTTTAGCCAATACCGCCGATAAGGACGGAAGCGGCAACGCAAGAGTACAGGGGTTGGGTTATCCTCTAACAGATGCTTCAGGAACAATCGCAGATTTCACCGCCAGTGTTACAGCGACCGAGCAAACCACCGGCCATAACGGAAGCACCGCAGCAAGTTTGAAAGATAGCAACTCTTCTACCAAATATATTACCGCCGTTGGTAATAGCAAAGCATATATCATTTACACTTTAAATCAACCTTATGTTTTGCAAAAGTATACCATTACAACCGCTAATGATACTGCAACCTACGGGCGCCATCCCAAAGATTGGACACTCTACGGTTCCAACGATAAATCCACATGGATTCCCTTGGACCGACAAACCAATCAAAGTTATGTTGCAAATTTCCATGTAAGCACTTATAACATTAAAAATTCCACTCCATTCCTTTATTATAAATTGGACATCACCAAAAATGATGGCCAAAATATGATTCAAATTGCCGATTGGAATCTTTATGGATTCACTTCGTTGGTTGGCGATTTCACTTCCGATGTTGTTAAGGTGGAAGGTACCGCCTCCCGCAACAATCGCGAAGTGATCGGAAACTTGAGCGATAGCAGCTCCGGCACTAAATATCTTGTTGATGGCGGGAGCGCCACGATTACCTATACCCTTTCAAAGGCGCAGGCAATGGCTTCTTATTCTCTCACCTCCGCCAATGATGAACCCACTCGCGATCCCAAGGCCTGGACTTTGCAGGGCTCCAACGATAACGCTCAATGGGCAACCCTTGATACCCGCAGCGAAATCACCTTTGCAGATCGCTACGAAACCAAGATTTTTACCACTGCTAATACCGCGGCTTATAAATACTATAAGCTTTCCATTACTGCAAATAATGGCGCAGGAATGATGCAGCTTGCAGATTGGAATCTGGCCAGCAATCAAGCCGGTACCGCGGGGCTTTTCACCACCTTGAGCTCCGGCCCCAAGGGATCCTACAGCAATTTTTCCGATCGGGGCTGGACAGGAGCCAAAGCCTTGGCAATCCGCTCCTCTCAAACCGATGAAAATGCATATGGTTATAATGTAATTTATAAGGATGTTGACCTCTATGTTGGTAAAAACACTCAACTTTCTTATATGATTTATCCCGATTATGTTGGCAGCGATAAGGTTGCCGATTATGATACAGAATATACCTCTCACCATATTTCTGTTGACTTAAAATTCACCGACGGAACCTATTTGAGCAATTTGAATGCCGCCGATCAAAACGGCGACATTGTAGCCCCCGATGCGCAAGGCCAAAGCCACGCTCTCTATACCAAGCAATGGAATCAAATCAAAACCAAGATCGGTCAAGTTGCAAAAGGCAAGGTTATCGATCAAATTTTGATTGCTTTCAAGAAAGATGAAAAGAAGGCCCACGATTCTCTTGGTGTTCTCGCCTATATCGATGATATCAAAATTGAGACAGCCGAAAAGAAGGTTCGGAAAAATCAACTTTCCTATACCATGACCCGTCGCGGTTCACAAAGCTCCAGTTCCTTCTCTCGCGGCCTGACCTTCCCCGGAACCACTTATCCCAACGGATTTAATTTCTGGTCCATGAGCACCAACGAAAAATGGGGAAAATCTGCGGATGGCACCTTCTTTAATTATCAACCGGGCAACGATATTACCCATTTCACCATCACTCATCAGGCAAACTATTGGATCGGTGATTGGGGCACCTTCCAATTTATGCCCTATACTGCAGAAAACCTTTCCTCTGCTACCGAGGCACCCACTGCTGCCCAGCGCAAGAGTGATTACAACCGCGATACTTTGGTGGATCAAGCCAATTATTTAAAGGTTGATTTTGCCGATGGCACCAAAGCAGCAGGCACTACTGTTGAATTGGTTCCCACCAACCATGGCGCATCTATCAAATTTTCCTTTGATAAAAATGTAAACAAAAATATTATTTTTGATTCGGTTAATGCAACTGCAAACTGCCAGTTTACCTTTAATGCAGATGGTTCCTTCCAAGGCCGAACCACTCATACCGGCACCGGTATGGTAAGCGGAGCGCCCTATATGTATTTCTACGGAACCTTCAGCAAAACCCCCGCCGCCACCAAGGTAATCAGCGCTTCTTCTGCTGATGCAATCGCAACCTTCTCCGATACTGAAGTGGTCATGAATCTTGCCACTTCCTTCATCAGCGCTGATCAGGCCAAGCATAATCTTGAGCTGGAAATCGGCGATAAATCTTTCAAAAAGGTTTATAAAGAAACCGAGGCAGCATGGCTCGATATTATGGATCGCATCGAGATCGAAGGCGGCACCGAAGAGCAATTAACCACCTTCTGGTCGGCAATCTACCGCGCTTATATGTATCCTAACACCATGGCTGAAAATCAGGGCACAAACGAAGCGCCGAAACCGGTATATGCTTCCCCCTATTCTGCCGATCCCGCTGCACCCGAAATCAAGGAAGGAAATCTTTACTATAATAATGGTTTCTGGGATACCGCAAGAACCACTCCGGGTGTTTATCCCTTATTAACCCCCACTGCCTATGGCGAATATTTAGATGGCTTTATTGAGCATTATAAAGAAAGCGGTTGGATCGGCCGCTGGATCGCACCCAACGCTATCAACAGCATGGTTGGCACCCATTCCGATGCCATGATCGCCGATGCCTATTTGAGAGGCATTGAATTCGATTATGAGAGTGGATTGGAATCTGCACTGCGCAATGCATCCGGCTATTCCTCAAATGTTATCTACGGAAGAGAAATGACCGAAACCTCCAACTATGTTGGTTATGTGAATAATTCCTTGCGACAAGGCATGAGCTGGTCTTTGGAGAGCTATCTCAACGATGCCGCCATTGCAAAACTTGCCCAAAAATTGGGCGATAAAGATATCGCAACCTATTATGGCAACCGCGCGCTTTACTACACTAAACTATTCAATGATGAAGTTGGGTTCTTCATGGGTAAAGATGCTTCCGGCAACTGGAGCACCGATGCAAGCAGCTATAATCCCCGCATTTGGAATGCCGACTATACCGAAACCAATGGTTGGAACTATGCTTTCTCTGTGCCCTATGATGGCCAAGGCCTTGCCAATCTCTATGGCGGAAAGAAGCAGCTTGAAGAAAAGCTTGATGAATTCTTATCCACCGATAGCCAGATTGTTTTAGGCGGCGAGCGGCCCACCAGCGATAGAACCATTCATGAGATGCTGGAGCAGCGAGAGGTTCGCCTTGGAGAATATGCCCATTCCAATCAGCCCTCGCATCATGCACTCTTTATGTATAACTATGCCAATGCCCCTGAAAAGACTCAATATTATACAAGAGATATTCTCGATCGCCTTTATGTTGGCTCCTCTATCGGCCAAGGCATGGTAGGCGATGAAGATAATGGTGAATCTTCCAGCTGGTTTATCCAAGCCTCTATGGGCATCTTTGCCGCCAATGTTGGCTCCGGTAACTATACCTTCACCGCTCCCCTCTTTGATAAAGTAACCTTGCATTTAGAGAACGGAAACGACCTTGTAATCAAGGCAAACAACAACAGCGATGAAAATGTATATATCCAAAGCCTGACCATCGATGGCAAGGCCTATAATTCCACTGTTATTTCTCATCAGGAATTCATTAACGCAAAAGAGATCGTATTTGAGATGGGCAATACTCCCTCCGAATGGGGCAAAACCGAGGATTCCCTCGATTCCATCACCACCGGAAAAGAGATTGCAACTCCTATGGAAGATCTCATGCCCTCTACTGTTGCAACCAGCCTTCCCGCAGCGAACGCAAGCGGAAACGCTGTTTATTCCACCACTGATGTGAAATGGATGGTAGACAACACCAACTATTCTTATACCGGCATCAACAGCAAGAATGCTTCTGTTTACGCCTACTTTGAGAAGGGTGCTGTTATTGAGATGTATACCATCTCCACCTATGAAAATATAACCAATATGCCCACCACCGCCGCCCTTTACGGTTCCAATAACGGAAACGATTGGACCAAGCTAGATGAGCACAAGAACATCACCTTCAAGTGGCAACGCTATGTGGAGCCCTTTGCAGTTGATAACGATGCTTCTTATAAGTATTATCGCTTGGATCTTTCCACCACTGCTTCCAGCATGATCATCGGTGAATTGGAGCTCTACGGATATCCTTATGCAGGCGCCAATCAAGAAGCTTTGAGCAAGTTAATTACTGAGGCCAAAGCGATTGATCAAAGCAAATATGGCACCGCTCTTACATCCTTTAACGAAGCTATTGCAAAGGCGGAAGAAATCCATGCAAATTCCAACGCAACAGTGAAAGAGATTTATCAAGCCATGACCGCTTTGCAAGACGAAATGAAAGCTATTGCGCCTTCCGATGGTACCGCTAAAATTGAAGCCGAAAAATGCACTGCTTATAGCAATTTGGTTCTTGATGTTAATGCAGCGCGCTCCGGCGGCGGTAATCTCGGCGGCGTTAAACCGAATTCCTATGCATCATATAACTTCTTGGATTTCGGAAGCGGAGTAAGCAAGATCAAGATCAACTATTCCAGAAAGAACGGCGCCGATAATGGCGTTGTGCAAAGTCCGGATGCCACTGTTAAGATCTATATCGATGCCCTTCCTGCTGATGGCGGCACTTTGGTCGGCACCATTTCGGAGCCCGCTTATACTGCTACCACTTGGGGAACTTATTTAGATCTTTCCACCAATCTTTCTTCTAATATTACAGGTATTCACACCGTTTACCTGGTATTTGAAGGAACCGGTCCGTGCGTTATCAATCTGGACTATTTCCAATTCTCATAAAAATCCGGTAACTAAAAAAACATCCCGAAGGGGCGCCCCTTCGGGATGTTTTTTATTTTCGCATAGCGCGGGGAGATTTGCCGAATTTAGCTGAAAAACGGCGGGAAAAATTCACATAATCATTAAATCCCGCAGTTGAACAAATTTCCGAGGAAGGCAGATCAGTGGTTCGGAGCAGATGCGAAGCATAATAAAAACGCAGGCTATCCACATATTCCTTAAAGCTCTGCCCCGTTTCCTGCTTAAAAAGAGTGCTTAAATAAGCGGGCGCAAGGCCTATATGTTCGGCGGTAGAAACCAAGGTGATCCCTGTGCGGAAATGCTCTAAAATATAAACAATAGCAGCCTGAACATGGGAATCCGGACGCTTTTTTTGCTTTGGAGCAAGTTGGAAAGCCTTTAGCAACACACACCGCAAAAAATGCAAGGCATTTTCCGGCTCCTTTTCGCAAAGCTCGATCGCCTCTTCCAAAAGCTTTTGAATCAAAGGCTGATCCTTTTCCGGAATGCGAAAGGAAGGATCGCGATTGGGCTGAAATAAAACATAAAGCAATTCAGGCTCAAATACCGCGCAGGGGAACATAACAGTAACCCATTTGGCATGATAAACTTTAATATGATGAAAATCAGCAGGAGAATTCAGAAAAAGAGAACCGGGGGCAACTGTATAATTAAATCCGTTAATACTGTACTCACCATGACCTTCGTAAAAATAATCAAGTTCAAAGCAATCGTGGCTATGATCCATTGGTCCCCCTTCATTTTCATGAAGAACCGCCGATATAATCCCCTTTTCGACATAGTTTTTAAGATAAAATATCCGCAAAGTAACCCTCACCCCCTATGCTTCATTATAATACAAAATCATAAAAATACAATACGACTCATCGTAGACATTCCAAAATGATCTGCCATTTACTCAACACGCCGCTTATAGCTCATTGGAGTGGCTCCAACATATTTTTTAAATACCTTTATAAAATAGGAGCAGTCATTAAATCCGCAATCGTAGCACGCTTCTGTTACATCTGCACCTTTGCTCAGAAGTTCCTTAGCAAGGGCGATTTTTTTGGCTTGAATATATGTCTTTAAAGGCGTTCCGACCTGATGGCTGAAATAACTGGAAAGATATTGAGGCGAGAACCCTAAAGCATCGGAAATCTCTGTGACAGATTGCAGCTCGGCAGTATGATCCGCAACATAGCGAAGGATCCTTTTTAAAACTTCAGGCGTATGAGCAGTTTGAAGTTCTAAAGGCTCATCAATCTTTAAAAAGCGATCAATTTCATCAAGCAAAGATAAAAACAAACTCAAGGCACGCAGCTGATCATCTTTCCCCTCTTTAAAGCAATCACTGATCCCATAAAGGATATTAAGTATTTTGGGGCGAACAGACTCATCAAAAGAAATCAAATTACTGCGCCCATCAAGCTTATTTAAAATAGGAAGAAGCGGATTCAAATGCATTCTATCAAAACTTTGCAAATCAACCAAAAAATAAAACCGCTCATATAAAACCTCTTTACTCAAAAGAGCCTTATGCACTTCTCGCGGGTTTATGATAACGATATCCCCTTTTTTTAATTTATAAAGGGAATTTTCAACAATATACTGATGATCCCCTTCGATATAAACATAAATCTCAACATAATTATTAATATGAAGAACATGTTTTTCCGGCCGATCCATGCTCCGATTATGAACAAACCGAATTGGAATACTTTCCTGCATCGCTATAAGATCTGCGCTGATTCGAAAAAGATCGTTCATTTTTCTCTCCATCTTAAAAAATTACCATTTTTAGCGATAAAACTCCTATTAATAAGAGTTTTTCAATGCTATTATATAAACAACAAAGAAAAAAGTCAAGGAGGAGATATACGAGATGTATGTTTCAATTTTTTCAGACGAGTTGTTCAAGGATATCCACGAGGTATTACCCATCATTAAAGAATGGGGCATGACTCATGTTGATTTTCGCGGAATGATCAATGGCAAGCCCATTGAAAAGCAAACCGACGAAGAGCTTTATGAACTTAAAGCTGCATTGGATCATTATGGCATCAAGCCCGGAATTATCCAATCCTCTCTTTGCAAGGTCCATCTGCCCGATGCAGAGCGGCAGGCACAGGAGATGGAAAAATTAGAGGGCATTATTCGCGCCGCCAATATTTTAGGAACCAAATATGTGCGCAGCTTTTTCTATTGGCAGCATAAGCAAGAGGATCCCGCCTGCGGGGAGCTTGCCATGCGCCCCGATGCGTTAGCAGAGGTTTTGGAGATGTTTAAGCCTATTGCCAAGCGGGCAAAAGAAGCGGGGCTGATCCTTGCCTTTGAAAACTGCGGCGTTACTCCCGATGAAGTTATCTGCTTCTTGGATGCCCTCGGCAATCCCGATTGGGGAATGGCTTGGGATGTATCCAATATGTTTGAATTGCTTCCCGAAGCCCAAGACGACTGCGTTGACTACTTCACCAAAGCATTGAAATATGCCAATATGGTCCATGTGAAATCCCGCGGCGTTGCCACTCTTCCTCAATTAAAATATAAAAAAGTGCCTTGGGATCGCGTTTTAGCCGGTGTTGCTGTAACGGGCAAAGATATGGCTATATCGATTGAAACCCATGTGCCCATCGAGGCCAATCTTGATAAAATTGAAACTTGCAAACATGTATATGAATATGTAAAGAAAAATATCCCCGCATCGGCTCCCGGAGATATGCTCTCCGCCCTTTCCCCTAAGCTTCGCTTTGAACGCCCTTATGCAGATAATCCTGTAAAGATGGTTGTTGTTGGCCTTGGAATGGGAAAAAATCGATGCGCACAGATCGCAGAAACCAATGGCATTGAGCTTTATGGTGTTTGCGATATTAATGAAGAAAAAGCAAAAGCGGTTGCTGAGATGTATCATGTTCCCTACTCTACCGATTATCATGATTACCTTAAGGATCCTGCAGTCGAAGTTATGTATATCGTTACTCCCACCGGCACCCACTGCGACATTGCCATGGAATGCTTTGAAGCAGGCAAGCATGTTCTGACCACGAAACCGATGGATGTGAACTACAAAAAATGCGACGAGGCCATTGCAATGGCCAAGGAAAAAGGGCTGCTTTTCGGCGTTGATTTCGATCTTCATTTCCGCGGCCCCTTAACAGAGCTGAAGCAAGCGGTTGATCACGGCTTCTTCGGGGAAAAGATTTTGGGAGCAAATATCACCCTAAATATTCGCCGCTCTCAAGAATACTATGATGAAAACGACGGCTGGAGAGGCACTTGGGCCATGGATGGCGGCGGGGCTTTAAGCAATCAAGGTATTCATGAAATCAATCGTTTGATCACTATTTTAGGAATCCCCGATGAAGTGCGCGCCACCACCGCAACGCAATCCTTTGATATTGAGGCAGAGGATTATGGCTGCACCGAATGGAAATATAAAAACGGAGCCATCGCCAGATTTGCAGTAACCACCTCTTTCCTTGCTTCCTCTTGGTATAGCCGCGTTGAGGTATATGGCAAGAAGGGCGCATACTTAAATGTTAGCGGCGGCGCGGAAGGCACCAACATTAGTTGGTATAGCGATGGGAAATGGACAGAAGAGGCCCCCTTCCCCTATGAAAGAGAATGGCAGCAGGGCAGCGATAACTTTGCTTATTGCCTGCGAATGGGCACCCCTCTTGCTGTTACTGCAGAAGACGGAAGATGCGCCCGCTATGTTTTGGATAAAATCTATGAAAGCGCCAAGAATGGCGGCGAATGGACCAAAGTTGGTCTTTAAAAGGATAAAATAATGAAACATTTAATTACCGATATCCAGCGATTTTCTTTAAACGACGGCCCCGGAATTCGAACAACAGTATTCTTTAAAGGATGCAACATGCACTGCTCTTGGTGCCATAATCCGGAAACCTTATCCACCAAAGAAAATTTAATGTTTTACCCTGCTAAATGCATTGGTTGCGGCAAGTGCTTCAGCACCTGCCCGCAAGGTGCTCATCAGGTAATCAATAATAAGCATATTATTGATCGCGCGCTCTGCAATAATTGCGGAAAATGCGCCGCAATTTGCTATGCAGAAGCTTTGGTTATCAGCGGAAAAGAGATGACCATTGAGGAGATTATGGCAGAGGTGCGGCAGGATAAGGCTTATTATGAAGCATCCGGCGGTGGCGTTACCCTATCCGGTGGCGAAGTTCTTTGCCATGCCGATTTTGCATTGGAGCTTGCAAAAGCCTGCCATCAAGAAGGGATCTCTGTTGCCATCGAAACAAATCTTTCCTTCCCTCTTGACCAAATTCGCCCCCTTTTGGAGGAGATCGATTTAATAATGGCAGATTGCAAGATTTATGATAATGCCATTCACAAAAAATATACCGGCATTGGGAATGAGCATATTTTAGAGAACATTCGCGCCATTAAAGAGCTTCCTATAATCATTCGCACCCCACTGATTCCGGGCGTTACTGCATTTAAAGAAAATTTGCGAGCCATCGCGGCAGAACTTTCAAAAAAGGAAAATCTTCTTTATTACCAGTTGCTCAATTTTAATCCTTTGGGCAGCGGGAAATATCAAAGCTTAGATTTTAAAAACGAATTTGCTTCTGCGCACCCTTATTCAGATGCGGAAATGAAGAAATTTGGCGAGATGCTTGCTGATATTTCGGTGAAAGTGAAGGTGGGTGAATAAAATGTCGAAGATTTGCTTTGTTAATACCTATCCAAAAGAAGCTCGTTATTCCTATGAAGAGCGAATCGCGCTTCTTCGAGCGCGCAAGGTTGCGCAAACAGAAGAAAAAGCCAAAAATGGTGGCGCCGACGAGGATGATTACGGCTTGATCGAGCAAGATGAATTTCGTTTTGAACTAAAACCCAATCATGAAAACGGCTCCATTTATGGCTACGAAGCGTGGGCAGAAAACTATACCCGACTTCTTGAAAACCATCCGATCTATTGCGATCCGATGGATGCATTTGTTGGAAAAGGCTTTTTATTTTTGGAGCGGTTGCGTCCCAAAACCTGCAAATGGAACCCTGCCTATCCCTTCGATGAATTAAAAAAGATCTTTGATCAATATAATATCATCTCCGGCATTGATAATTGCCACCACTTCACCCCTGATCTGCAGATCGGTTTCGACCTTGGATGGGGCGGGATCCTTCAAAAACTCAAGGAAGAAAAGGAAAAGCATGATAAAACTCATCATCGCTTCTATAATGCGGAAATTGCTGTGGTTGAAGCGATTATCGCCTTTTTAAACCGCGCCGCCGACGAGCTTTTGCGGCTGTCAAAAGAAGAACGCAATACGCAACTTTCCGAAAATCTCTTGCAAATGGCGATCATGAATCGCAAACTTTCGGCCGGAAAGCCGGAAACCTTTAAAGAGGCAATCCAGTGGATGTGTTGGTTTAGTATGCTCTCTCGCACCTATAATCGCGGCAGCGCCGGCGGGCAATTAGACGAGATGCTCCGCCCCTATTATGAGCGCGATATTGCCGAAGGGCGCCTCGATGATGAGGAGGCAGTCTTTTATCTTGCCTGCCTTTTTCTGCAAGATAGCCGCTATTTTCAGTTAGGCGGCCCCGATATTCATGGCGAAGATATGACCTCAAAAGTTTCTTATCTTGCATTAGAAGCCGCAGATAAAATAAATATTGCCTGCAATCTAACCATTCGCGTTCATGATAAAATGAATGAAGATTTCTTCCTGAAATCCATCGAATATCTTTTTAAGAATAAACAAGGTTGGCCGCGATATTCCTCGGATAACGCTTTAGTTGAAGGGTTTATGAAATGCGGATATTCCAAGGAACTTGCAAGAAGAAGAGTAGCCGCGGGCTGCCATTGGATGTGTATCCCCGGAATGGAATATACCATGAACGATACCGTTAAGGTAAACCTTGCCCGCACCTTTGAAGTGGCATATAACGAAATGATGAAAGAGGGCTCCCCTTCTGTGGATCATCTTTTTATGCTTTACCGAAAGCATCTTAAAATTGCGGTAGATGCCACCGGTGCAGGTATTATGCATCATCTGCGGTATCAGACCGAAAGCCAGCCGGAGCTGATTTTAAACCTCTTTCAGCATGGGTTGATTGAAAAAGGCGTTAATATCACCGATGGCGGGGCCAACTATTATAACATGTGTGTAGATGGAAGCGGTCTTGCAGTTGTTGCCGATAGTTTCGCCGCATTAGAGCAAAGAATCGAGCAAGAACAAAAACTAACCTATGAGGAACTTGATTTACATATTAAAGCCAACTACGAAGATCCCGACGGGGAATATATCCGACAGTTGATGCTCCATAGTCAGCGCTATGGCGGAGGCGATTCTTTAGGAGATCGATGGGCAGGAAAAATCAAGGATCTTTATACCGAGCTTGTAAGAGATCTTTGCCGGCAGCATTCCGGAATCAACTTTATCCCCGGATTCTTTTCATGGAGCAACACCATTCTTTTAGGTAAAAGCGTTGGCGCAACGCCAAACGGAAGAAAAAGCGGAACGCCTATCAACCATGGTGCAAATCCATGCAGCGGATTTCGAGCAGATGGCGCTGTAACCTCTATGTGCAACAGCATCGCAAGGGTGCAGCCGGGTTACGGCAACACCGCACCGGTCCAGCTTGAGGTAGACCCCGGCATCGGCAACGATGCGGAAGGGATAAGAAAGATGGCTGCCATGGTTAAAACCATTATGAATACCGGCAACACTCTTTTAAATATCAATATTATTGATACCGATAAAATTTTAGAAGCGCATAAAGATCCTTTTAAATATCCCGATCTTGTTGTTCGCGTTACCGGTTTTACCGCTTATTTTGCCATGCTTTCTCCCGAATTTCGGCAGTTAGTGGTAGATCGCATCACCTCTGTTAACCCAAGACAACTAAAAAACGAAAAGGAGCAAAAAAATGATTACTGAAAAAGGCCAATTTTTGGCATGGGAAACCATAGATACTTCTGAAGAAAAACTGCGCAGATTGCCGATGTGTCAAGGAGAGATCCCCGGCACCACCCCCTATCATCTTACCATTCCCGCGGGGCAGACCTATAAGCTTGAAGCAGATGAGGCGCATTATCATATCTTTATTCTGATTGAAGGCGAATGTCTCATGGTTTCAGGCGGAACCGAAAAACTTTTCAATGAGCGCGTTACCTTTGTTGGCGCACCGGAAGATGAGCTGATTCTTTCCGCCAAAACAACTCTTCAGCTTGTTGAGATCGAATGGAATATCACCAGTGAAGACATTAAGCTTCGGGCGGATTATAAAACCGAATTCCCCCTTATCATCAACTATGCCGATTCCATTCAATATGTTGATCCCAATAAGAGCCCGAAAACAATCAGCCGCATGATGATTCCCCATAAAATGATTCCCCGCTTTGCCATTGGCTCGGTTGAATCTTATGGATATGATCTGGTGCGTCCTCATTCTCATCCGATGCTGGATCAATTCTTCTTCTCTTTCCCCGAAAATCAGATGGATCTTATTATCAATGATGAGAAGATCCCTATGGGCGGCAATGTGATTGTGCATATTCCTCTTGGCGCTGATCATGGTGTTGAAGTAACCGGAACCGATCATATGCACTATATGTGGATCGATTTCCTGCCCGATAATGAAGCAGGGCTTGCCCGCCTTGATAAGAGCCATAAGCCTACCGGCACTGTTCGAGATCTTTCTAAAGAAGATAAATTCAGAAATAATGATAAATAAGATGAAAACAATTGATCTTTCAAAGCCCATTAAACTTCTCTCTTCGCGGGCTTGGCGCACTTATTTGGGCGGTAAAATGATTTCCCTGCTCCATGGTGAATGCGGGGAAGATGAGCATTTCCCCGAAGAATGGCTTATGTCTACCGTTGCGGCGCGCAATAGCGGCAGAGAGCATATTATTGAGGGAATCACCAAAATCGCAGAAACCGATCAAACTCTTGCAGAACTGATAGAGAAAAACCCCATTACCCTATTAGGCGCTGATCATATTGAAAGGCATGGTCATTCCCTTGGAGTGTTGGTGAAGCTTTTGGATGCCGCCGAGCGGCTCACCCTGCAGGTTCATCCCTCAAAAGAGCGAGCAAGAGAACTATTTCAATCGGAATTCGGAAAAACTGAATGCTGGCATATTATTGACTCCCGAAAAATCAACAATGAGAAGCCATGCATCTATATCGGCTTTAAAGAAAGCATCACCCGCGCATATTGGAAGGAATGCTTTGAAAGTCAGGATATCCCCGCTATGCTGAATTGCCTTCATAAAGTTGAGGTTCAAACAGGAGATACCTTTATCATCCGCGGAGGTGTTCCCCACGGAATCGGTGCCGGATGCTTCTTGGTGGAAATCCAGGAGCCTACCGACTATACTGTTCGTACCGAGCGGGTAACACCTTCCGGTTTTGAGGTTGCGGATTTTATGTGCCACCAAGGCCTTGGATTTGAGAAGATGTTTGATTGTTTCTCCTATGAGGGTGCTTCTCTTTCCAAAACTCTGGATCTTTATAAAGTTGAACCAATTAAAGAAAATCATAATGATTTCTCCATAGAACATCTGATCTATCCTGCTATTACCGATCTCTTCTCCATGGATATGATCTCTGTAAAAGGCCAAGCAGAGATTGACTGCGATCGATTCAGCGGAATCTATGTTTTAGAAGGTGAAGGAACGCTCAATGGTGAGCCTGTTCAACCTTGTGATCATTATTTCCTTGGCAATGATTGCAAGCATCTGAGCATCAATGCAAATAAAGAGAAACCTTTAAAAATCATTCGATGCTTCGGCCCGAATGTGAATCTATAAAAAATCCCCACCTATTTGTACGGTGGGGATTTTTTCGCTCGTTGCTAAAGCAAAAAGCCGCTTGTCGCAAAAAAGAGCACCCACATAAGTGAGTGCTCTTGAGATAGACAGGTTATCTCTTGGAGAACTGAGGAGCGCGACGAGCAATCCGCCCTTGGCGTATTGCTGTGCAGATGCCCCCACTCGCTCGTTGCTAAAGCAACAACCGCTCGGGGATGGCAAAAAGCCGCTCGTCGCAAAAGAAAAGAGCACCCACATAAGTGAGTGCTCTTGAAATAGACAGGTTATCTCTTGGAGAACTGAGGAGCGCGACGAGCGGCTTTCAAACCGTACTTCTTTCTCTCCTTCATTCTGGGGTCGCGGGTAACAAAGCCGGCCTTCTTCAGAACGGGCTTCAAGGTCTCATCAGACTCGATGAGGGCGCGGGTGATACCATGACGGATAGCACCTGCCTGACCGCTAACACCACCGCCAACAACATTGACGATAACATCAAACTTACCGAGGGTGCCGGTCAGCTCCAGAGGCTGACGAACAAGCAACTTCAGGGTTTCAAGACCAAAATATTCATCCATGGTTCTGCCATTGATGGTTACATTGCCGCTACCGGGGAGCAGGCGAACTCTGGCAACAGAAGATTTTCTTCTGCCGGTGCCATAGAAATAATTTTCGTTATTATACATCGTTTAAGTCCTCCTTACTTCTCGAACACTTCAGGCTTCTGAGCAGCAAGATTATGCTCAGCACCGGAGAATACTCTCAAGCGAGTCATAGCAGCGGAAGCGATCTTGTTCTTGGGCAGCATACCCTTAACAGCCAACTCCACAGCCTGCTCGGGACGAGTTTCCATGATCCGCTTATAGCTGACCTCTTTCAGACCGCCGATATGGCCGGTATGATAACGATAGAACTTCTTGTTGAGCTTATCGCCGGTCAATACAACCTTTGCAGCGTTGAGAACGATGACACCATCGCCACCATCAACATGGGGAGTATAATCCGGACGATGCTTACCCATCAAAATGGTAGCGATCTGGGTTGCAACGCGGCCCAAGGGCTTATCTGCTGCATCCACAATGTACCACTTGCGGGAAACTTGCTCTTGCTTTTTCATAAAAGTAGACATCTTGTTTTCCTCCATAAATCTTTCTTTTCGTGCCTTGCTATTATAATATACCTTTTCGACATTGTCAACACCTTTTTTTGAAAAAATTAATTTGTAGTTTTATTTCTCGCGTTTGCTCTCTTTTTCTCTGTTTTTCTTCGATTTACTCACTTTCAATTTACAAAAATAATTTGCATTTTACTAATAAAACCATTAAAATAAGAGCATCAAACAAGATTTATGGAGGATATGCATTTATGCAGCAGATCATGGGGCATCTTCGCCGCGCAATCGATGATTTCGGCATGATTAATAAAGGAGAAAAAATTGCAGTTGCCCTATCCGGCGGAAAAGATTCCATGCTGATGCTGGAAGGGCTTAAGCGCCTCTCTCAATATCATCCCGCCGGCTTTGATCTATTTGCCATGTTTATTGATCCCGGTTTCGAAAACATAGATACCGACGGAATGCAAAACTTCTGTGATGATTTAAACGTACCTTTAGTTATCAAAAAGACCGACATTGCTCCTTTGATTTTTGATATCCGCAGAGAAAGCAACCCCTGCTCCCTTTGCGCAAAGATGCGAAGAGCCTGCCTCCACGATACAGCCAAGGAAAACGGAGCTCGAACCATTGCATTAGGGCATCATCGGGATGATGCCATCGAAACCTTTGTTATGAATTTATTATTTGAAGGACGGATCGGTTGCTTTCAACCGGTTACCTATCTGGATCGCAAAGATGTAAATGTGATTCGCCCGATGCTATATCTTACAGAAGATCAAATTAAAAATGCAGTGATCAGAAATAACATTAAACCATTGAAAAATCCTTGCCCTATGGACCAAGCCTCCAAGCGGCAAGAAGTAAAGGATCTTCTTTTGCGGGCGGAAGAAAAATATCCCGGCATTCGGGAGCGCCTATTTGGTGCTATCCAAAGAAGCAATTTAGAAGGATGGACGAAACCATGAGACAATGCAAAAAGCTGCACGGACCTTACTTTTTCTATTGACAAATGATTTATATATGTGATAATATTTTATAAAGGCATGGACAAAGAGACCATAAAGAAAAGCCCGGTGCAGAGAGGCGGCGGTTGGTGAAAGCCGCACGAGTGGTGCTTTATGGTGTAGCTTTCGAGCCGGAAGGAAGAACAGATTTTCCTATTAGACCCTTCCCGATTGGGCCGCGTAACGGTCAATGGGCAAAAAGCCCAAAGGGGCGCATAATCAAATGCGCAATTTGAGTGGTACCGCGGGTATTGATAGTTTGGTAAATCAAGGCTCGTCTCAAAGATTTTCTTTGAGGCGAGTTTATTTTTTTAAGGAGAGAAAAAAATGAAAGAACTGGAAAAGGTATATAACCCCCAGGAATTCGAAGATCGAATTTATGATTTTTGGCTGAAGGGCCGCTATTTTCATTCCGAGCCGGATGAAAGCAAGAAACCCTTTACCATCGTTATTCCGCCCCCGAATGTAACCGGCCATCTGCATATGGGCCATGCACTGGATGAAACTTTGCAGGATATCCTCATTCGCTATAAGAGAATGCAGGGCTACAATGCCCTTTGGGTTCCCGGCACCGACCATGCAGGAATTGCAACACAAATCAAGGTGGAAGAGGTGCTTCGCAAGGAAGAGGGCCTCACCCGCTATGATCTTGGCCGCGAGAAATTTTTGGAGCGGGTTTGGGATTGGAAAAAAATGTATGGGGACAGAATCATCAATCAGCTTAAAAAGCTGGGCGCTTCCTGCGATTGGGATCGAGAGCGCTTTACCATGGATGAAGGCTGCTCCAAGGCTGTAAAAGAGGTATTTGTTAAGCTCTATGATAAGGGGCTCATCTATCGCGGAAATCGCATTATCAACTGGTGCCCCAACTGCACCACCGCCCTTTCCGATGCCGAAGTTTCATATGAAGAGCAACCGGGGCATTTTTGGCATATTCGTTATCCTGTGAAGGATAGCGATGAATTTGTTACCATTGCCACTACCCGCCCCGAAACCCTTTTGGGCGACTCGGCAGTGGCAGTGCATCCCGAAGATGAACGCTATACCCATCTGGTGGGCAAAATGCTCATTTTGCCTTTGGTTGGCAGAGAAATCCCCGTTGTTGCCGATGAATATGTGGACAAGGAATTCGGCACCGGTTGCGTAAAGATCACTCCTTGCCACGACCCCAACGACTTTGAAGTTGGCAAACGCCATAATCTGGAAGAGATCCTTATTATGGACGGTAACGCTAAAATCAATAAAAACGGCGGAAAATATGAAGGTTTGGATCGCTATGAAGCCCGCAAACAGATTGTTCGCGATTTGGAAGAGGGCGGCTTCTTGGTAAAGATTGAGGATCATACCCATAATGTTGGCGCCTGCTACCGCTGCGGCTGCACTGTTGAGCCGATGGCTTCCCAGCAATGGTTTGTTAAGATGCAGCCCTTGGCAGAAAAATCCATTAAAGAGGTTAAAGCAGGATCCACCAAGTTTGTGCCCGATCGTTTCTCCAAGACTTATTTGAATTGGATGGAAAATGTGCATGATTGGTGCATCTCTCGTCAGCTTTGGTGGGGCCATCGGATTCCCGCATACTATTGCGATGCCTGCGGCGAGATGATCATTGCCAAAGAAGATGTGCACACCTGCCCCAAATGCGGCGCTGCCATGCGGCAGGAAGAGGATGTGCTGGACACTTGGTTCTCCTCTGCCCTTTGGCCTTTCTCCACCCTTGGTTGGCCGGAAAAGACCAAGGAACTTGACTATTATTATCCCACAAGCGTTTTGGTTACCGGCTACGATATTATCTTCTTCTGGGTTGCAAGAATGATCTTCTCGGGCTTGGAGCAGATGGGAGAGGTTCCCTTCAGCCATGTTTTAATTCATGGTTTGGTGCGCGATAGCCAAGGCCGCAAAATGAGTAAATCCTTGGGGAACGGAATCGATCCCCTTGAAGTTATTAAAGATTTCGGTGCTGATGCCCTTCGCTTCACCCTTGCCACCGGCAATGCCCCCGGCAACGATATGCGCTATTATCCCGAACGAGTGGAGGCTTCCAGAAACTTTGCCAACAAAGTTTGGAACGCGGCTCGCTTTATCCTGATGAATTTGAAGGAAGAGGATCTCGCCTTCGACGGAAAGGATCTGCGCCCCGAAGATGAATGGATTCTGACCCGTTATAATGAAGTTGTAAAAGATGTTACCGATAATCTTGATAAATTCGAGATTGGCCTTGCATTGCAGAAGGTTTATGATTTCATTTGGGATCTCTTCTGCGATTGGTACATTGAGCTTGTGAAACCCCGCCTTTATGCCGGCGGAAAAGAAAGCGCCGGCGCTCAAAAGGTATTGCTTTATGTATTCTCCGGTGCATTGAAGATGCTCCATCCCTTCATGCCCTTCATTACCGAAGAAATCTGGCAAGCGCTTCCCACCAATGAGGAATCCATTATGGTTGCCTCCTTCCCCGCTTATGATGAAAATCTTAATTTTGTGCAAGGCGCTGAAAAGATGGAGCATATCATGGAAACCATCAAGGCCATTCGCAATCGCAGAGCGGAAATGAATGTGGCCCATAGCAAAAAAGCCAACCTTTATATCGAAACCGCTCATGCCGATTGTTTTGAAGGAGCTGAAGAATTCTATCAAAAGCTGGCAAGCTGCGAAGAACTCTTTATTAATGAGCAGCCGCCGGAAGGCGCTGTGAAGCTTGTTTGCAACGGCGCAAACCTCTATATTCCCTTTGACCAATTAGTTGATATTGCGGCTGAAATTGCGCGGCTGAAAAAAGAGCTTGAAAAAGCAGAGGGCGAACTGAAGAGAGTAGACGGAAAGCTCAAAAACGAAGGCTTCCTTGCAAAGGCACCCGCCGCCTTGATTGAAAGCGAGAAAGCCAAGCAAGAAAAATATACTGCTCTTTGCGCTTCTTTGAAGGAAAGCATTGAGGAAATGCAAAACCGATGAAAACTTATGAAGAGGCCTTGGATTTTATCCATAGCCGAAAAAAATTCGGCGGTACATTAGGCCTTGATCGAATCAAGGCCCTAATGGCGCAATTTGGGAACCTGCAAGATGCCATTCCCTGCATTCATATTGCAGGGACCAACGGAAAAGGCTCCACCGCCACCATGATTGCAAATGTATTAAAAAAGGCCGGTTACAAAACCGGTCTTTTTACCTCTCCCTTTATTCATGATTTTAGGGAAAGATTCAGGATCAATGATGAACTAATCTCTAAAGAACAACTTCTTGAAATTACTTCAAAAGTTAAAAACGCCTGCACCATTCTTGAAGAGCGCGGCAATGAGGCGGCAAACGAATTCGAAATTGTTACCGCCATTGGATTTCTATACTTTGCAGAGAGTAAATGCGATATCGCAGTAATTGAAACAGGGCTCGGCGGGCGCTTTGATGCCACAAATATCATCAAGGCTCCCCTTGCCTCGGTTATCTGCTCCATCTCTATGGATCATACCGCTGTTTTAGGCGATACCATTGAGAAAATCGCCCTTGAAAAAGCAGGAATCATCAAAGAAGGTTTCCCCGCGATCCTTTATCATCGCAATCCTCAAGAAGCTCAAAGCGTTTTAAAAGCCGCTTGCAGGGAGAAAAAAGCCCGTTATACCATGGCAGATCCTTCTTTCCTGACAATTTTAGATGACAAGGAAAATTCCTTTAAATATAAGGGATTGGATTTTTCTCTATCTTTGCAAGGGCCGCATCAAATTTCCAACGCTTTAACTGCAATCGAAACTCTGATGCGCTTGAAAGAGGAACAAAAAATCGATTTTACGGATATTGATCTAAAAGATGGCCTTAAAGAAGCCTATATCCCCGCCCGAATGGAGCAAATCTGCCAAAAGCCCCCCATTTATATCGACGGAGGCCATAATATTGAGGGCATCGATGCATTAACAAATGCAATGGATCGATTGGGCCTTGATAATGCCGTTATTCTCTTTGGTATGATGCAGGATAAGCCCTATCAATATGCCATTCGGAAGCTTGCATTAAGAGCCCATTCCTTCATTGGCATTGAGGCCCCGCTCCCCCGCGCCATTCCCGCTTTTGAAATTCGCGATCTTGCAGAACCTTATTGCGATAATGTTTTTCATCGGGAAAGCTATGAAGAAGCGGCTGCTTTGGCCAAAGAGCAAAGCCAAGGGCGCCCCATTATTGCCTGCGGCTCTCTTTACTGCGCAGGAGAAATTAAGAATGCGCTAAAAAAGATTTTTAATGTTTCATGAAAATTCGGCAAATTATACTATATCCACCCGCTATAATAGCGGGTGGATACTTTTTTATGATCAGGAGAAGAAAAATGGACTTAAGTTTTGAGCATAATTATAACGAACTTGAAGTGAAGCTACGGGGTGAAATTGATCACCATTGCGCTTTGTCGGTGGCAAAAACCATCGATTTTAAAATCCGAAGGCATCGCCCGATTTTATTGATTTTAGATTTTGGCGGCGTTAGCTTTATGGATAGTTCGGGCCTTGCAATTGTAATGGGCAGGCAAAAATTAATGAATTCCATAGATGGATCTGTTGAGATTCGGCATCTATGCGGTTCGGCCAAGAAAATCTTTGAAATGGCTCATTTAGAAAAATACATTACTATTCAAAAGGAGGACATAAAATGAAGGCTATTAACCAAATGCGCATCACCTTTCCTTCCCGCTCGGCCAACGAGGGCTTTGCCAGAATTGCCATTGCCGCTTTCGCTGCGCAACTTGATCCGAATGTGGAAGAGATCAGCGAAATCAAAACTGCAATCAGCGAGGCAGTTACCAATGCCATTGTGCATGGATATCGACAAACGATCGGGACCATTACCCTCACAGGAAGAATTTACGAGGACGGAAAGCTTGTTATCGTTATCAAAGATAAAGGCGAAGGAATCGATAATATCCATCAGGCGATGGAACCCCTTTATACAACCGGAAATCCGGAAGAGAGAAGCGGCATGGGCTTTACCATAATGGAAACCTTTATGGATAAAATCAAGGTAACCTCCCGCCGGGGAAACGGGACAACAGTTACCCTAACCAAATACATAAAATCACGCAACTGATGCCAGCCTTAAAAGACCACCTTATTGAGGATAACATGGGCCTTGTGCGCATGGTGGTTAAAAAATATCGGGGATTTGGGATTGAGGAAGAAGACCTATTACAAATCGGCTCCATTGGGCTGCTTAAAGCAGCAAGGGACTTTGAGCCTCATCGGGAAATCAAATTTTCCACTTATGCGGTTGCTAAAATCATCGGAGAGATCAAAACCTATCTGCGAGATCATTCCGAAATTAAAATTTCTCGAAAATATAAAGAGGATAAAATAAAAATCGATCGCGCCACCCGCGCCCTTACGCAAACTTTGGGGCGAGAGCCAAAACTTTCAGAAATCTCTTCGGAAACAGGCATCACCATTGAAGAGATTTTAGCGGCAACAGAAGCGATGCGCCCAACCCTCTCTTTAGATCTTCCGCCCGAAGAAGGCGGAGTGATCCCTAAAATACCCTCCTGCGAAGAAGATGCCCTAAACCGTGTGATGGCAAGAGAAATGCTCTCTACCCTGCCGCCTTTGGAGCGCTCGATCATGATCATGCGTTATTTCAAAGAAGAAACTCAAAGTAAAATTGCGGAAAACCTTGGTTTAACTCAGGTTACTGTTTCTCGAATGGAAAAGAGAATTCTAAAAGAACTTCGGGATCGTTACAAATAAAAATAAAGCCATAGTTTTCACTATGGCTTTATTTTTATTCTGCTTCAAAATCTTTTGAATTATCTCTTTTACAAAGAGCCCGATATTCTTTGGGGCTCATTCCAACGCGGCTTTTGAAAATCCGAGAAAAACAATAAATATTAGTATAGCCCACAGCGGAGCAAACCTGAGAAACATTGAGATCCTCTTCTTCAAACATTTTCTTTGCCCGCTGGATTCGATAATCAATAATGTAATTTTGGGTACTCTTATTCTTATAGGTTTTAAAAAGACGCGAAAGATAACTCCGCTCAATGCCGAGCATATTTGCTATATTTTCAACGCTGATATTTTGATTATAATTCTCTTTTATGTATTCCACAGCACGGGTCATATAGAAATTTTTAGCAGGAAGCTTTCTCGCTACAAGGCTTTCTTCTAAGCACTCCAATAAATGATGGAAGCAAACCGAAAGGGCAAAATGGCTACGATATTTCTTCTCGCATTCCATAAAAAGATCATAAGCCGCATCCATAGTTTTATGGGGAGAATTAAAATCGATCACGGGATTTTGAGAAGAGATACCAAAATCCTCAAACATTTTTTCAACCCCTTCCCCAATCAGCTCCACACCGATATAGTTCCAAGGCTCAAGGCCATCTGCTTTCCATCGATAGGTTTTACCCGGAAAGAGCACAAATGCCTGACCGGTTACAACAGAATGACGGCGACCATTCATCTCAAAAATTCCGCGACCTGCCTCAACAATATTTAGCACATAGTGGTTTGGCGTTACAGGCCCAAAGGATTCAGAAGGATTATAGCGATGGCAGCAGCAAAAGCTCATTCGAACATCAAGGAAAGCATCTTCTGCAAAAGAATAATGCTCTTCCCGATTGAGATATTCTAACATAAATACACCTCTAAATTTGATGATATGGATATTGTATCACAAATTGTTTCTAAATTGCAACATAAAATTAAAAAAACACATATTTTTTTGCAACTTTGTGTTAAATTTTCCGCATAAAATCAAAGAAGTTATTATAATTTTTTGCTTTATGTGAACTAAAAAAACGGCCTATATTTTAAAATAGGCCGTTTAAAAGATTATTTGATCAAAAGACTTCCCTCTTTATAATCAACAGTTAAGGTTGAGCCGGGCTGAAGATCACCCTTTAAAATTTTGCGAGCCAAAAGAGTTTCCAATTTTTGCTGAAGAAGCCGGCGAAGAGGGCGTGCGCCATAAATCGGATCATACCCTGCTTCAGCAAAATATTTTTTCGCCTCGTCTGTCAGCCGCAAGGTAAGATGCTTTTCGGAGAGTCTTCCCTGCAGATCATTCAACAGAAGGTCCACAATATAGCCGATATTCTCGCGGGTGAGCGGTTTATAGAATACAATCTCATCCAAGCGATTAAGAAATTCAGGCCTGAAGGAGCGGCGCAAAAGTTGGTCCACTGCTCCCCTTGCTTCAGAAGAAATTTCGTCATTTTCAATACCTTCAAGAATCAGATCTGAGCCCAAATTAGAGGTAAGGATAATAATCGTATTTTTAAAATCAACCGTTCGCCCTTGGCTATCGGTAATCCGCCCATCATCTAATACTTGAAGCAGCACATTAAATACATCGGGATGGGCTTTTTCCACTTCATCAAAAAGCACCACTGCATAGGGGCGCCGACGAACCGCCTCTGTCAGTTGCCCGCCTTCATCATAGCCCACATATCCCGGAGGGGCCCCGATCAATCGAGAAACAGAATATTTCTCCATATATTCGCTCATATCAATACGGATCATGCTCTTTTCATCATCAAAAAGCGCTTCCGCAAGGGCTTTGGCCAGTTCGGTTTTACCAACGCCTGTTGGCCCGAGGAAAAGGAAAGAACCAATCGGGCGATTCGGATCCTGAATCCCCGCTCTTGAACGCAAAATCGCATCGCACACCCGCTGCACTGCTTCATCCTGGCCAATCACGCGCCGGTGAATAATATCATCTAAATGAAGAAGTTTTTCCCGCTCGCTTTCCATAAGCTTGGAAACAGGAATACCGGTCCAGCGGGCAACAATTTTTGCAATTTCCTCTTCTGTTACTTTATCTCTCAAAAGAGAATCTTCCCTTGAATCATTTTCTTTTTCTTGATTTTCCGCCTCCTCAAGCTGCTTTTTCAGAGCAGGAAGCTTACCATATTTAAGCTCTGCTGCTTTATTTAGATCATAGCTGTTTTCTGCTTGCTGAATGGCGCTATTGGTTTGCTCAATTTCTTCCCGAAGCTTCTGAACGATGGAAATGGCCTGCTTTTCGTTTTCCCACTTCGCTTTCATGGCATTAAATTCATCTCGAAGAAGCGCAATTTCTTTTTGAATTTCTTTAAGGCGCTCGGTCGAAATGGGATCCTCATCCTTTTGCAGGGCTTGAGCCTCAATTTCCATCTGCATAATCTTGCGCTGCTTTTCATCAAGCTCATAGGGCATGGATTCCATTTCTGTTTTGATGAGTGCGCAAGCCTCGTCCACCAAATCAATCGCTTTATCGGGCAGAAATCGATCCGAAATATAGCGATTGGAAAGAACCGCTGCAGCAATCAAAGCCTGATCCTGAATCTTTACTCCATGATAAACCTCATACCGCTCTTCCAAACCGCGAAGAATGGAAATGGTATCCTCAACAGTTGGTTCCGCCACCAATACCGGTTGAAAACGGCGCTCTAAAGCCGCATCCTTTTCAATATATTGCCGATATTCATTCAAAGTGGTAGCACCAACGCAATGAAGCTCTCCTCGTGCAAGCATGGGTTTTAGAAGGTTACCTGCGTCCATAGAGCCTTCGGTCTTCCCTGCGCCAACTATGGTATGCAACTCATCAATAAACAAAATGATTTCGCCTTCGCTCTTGCGCACCTCCTCCAGCACCGCTTTTAAGCGCTCTTCAAATTCGCCTCGATATTTTGCGCCGGAAATCAGAGCTCCCATATCAAGAGAAAAGAGTTTTCTATTCTTCAAATGGTCGGGAACATCTCCGCGAACAATGCGCAAGGCAAGGCCTTCTGCAATAGCGGTTTTACCAACACCCGGTTCACCGATCAAAACAGGATTATTTTTTGTTTTTCTCGAGAGAATACGGATCACATTGCGAATTTCCTCATCTCTGCCGATAACAGGATCCAGCTTTTGCGCTCTTGCAAGTTCGACCAGAT
Source organism: Eubacteriales bacterium (assembly GCA_045544255.1). Classification (GTDB taxonomy): domain Bacteria; phylum Bacillota; class Clostridia; order Oscillospirales; family QAKW01; genus QAKW01. The sequence goes on from JAZPYP010000028.1 coordinate 53,115, forward strand.
CTCTTCCATATTTATTAAGAACATCATAAGTTCCTTCCGGATTTTGGCTTTCCACTTTGGAATTTCCGCGAAGCTCTTTTACCGCTTCTGCAAAATTCTTCTTTTGAATATTATGGTCGATAAAAAGCTTCTTAAGAGTTGAATCCTTGCATTCGATGAGACCGAGCATTAAATGCTCCACAGAGATAAATTGATCCCCCATTTTTTCGGCCTGCTTCTCCGCAGCCATCAGGGCATGATTGAGCTCATTGCTGCAATAAAGCTGACCAACAGTGCTCACTTTGGGCAGGTCGGAAAGAGCGCGGGCGCAATCTTCCAAAAGGCCCTGCACCCCCATTTTTTGAAGAATTCCGCCTATAAAACCATTTTGTTGGGTAATAAGCGCTTCCAAAAGATGGATTTGCTCCACTGCAGGGTTCTTTTTCATTGCCGCCGATTGCTCTGCGGCTTGCATCGCTTCCAAACTTTTTTGAGTAAATTGATTTGCATTCATTTTAAAGCACTCCCTTTCCGCTTTTTGCATATTCCCGCATAACCTGCTCCACCAATCTTATTGCATAGGCAGGCTGATCCAAATATTCAAAGTATAATTTCAGGGCACGATCCAAATGGTTAACATAATTATATATTGATTCCCCCATTAATTCCGGCTGCTGCTCAAACAAACTATTAAATCGAAGATTCCGATAAAATCGACCATCTTCAACCATTGAACGGCAATCGCCAAGATATTTCTTTTCTATATTGCCCCAAATTTTCATAAATCCGTTTACATAATTTATTAACTGACGATTTTGCGTTCTTAATTGCACCTGCAACTGCCCGAATTCCGGTTCTAAAGATCTGAACAGCTCTACACGATAACGCACCGACGGATTATATTTAAAAGGCAAAGCACTACGCACCATCAGCATTGTTCCGGTTGGTTGAGAAAGGGGTTGAAACCCAAGCTGATCAAAGAGCTGCTCCAACTGAGATAAAGTGGAGCGCATTCGTTTTTCAGGAGTAAGCATAGAGCAATATTCCGCTAAAATCTGGTTAATCATATTTGAACGATTGGTATGCATGGAATAGGCCAAGCGATCCACCTGATCCACCACTTCATCCATGAGCACCAATGAATATACACTTTTTTTCATTCCGATCACCTCTTGATTTTATTTTACCACTTTTCCATAACTTGTCAAGCGATTTATATAAATTTCATAACAAGTTTACATTTCGGATTATAATATATGACCTTTTCTATCGAATTATCAGAACCTCTTGCAAACGAGAGAAAAACTTTTTATAATGAAATTATAATAAAAAGGAGGAAAATTCCCCATGAATAACCAAAAACTGCGCGCACCTTGCGTACCTTTGATTGCCAACGACCCCATGTTTAATGTATGGTCCTTTGCCGATAAGCTTACCGACGATGTTCCCCGCCATTGGACCAATGAGCGCCAATTCATTACCGGCACCATCGCTATTGATGGAGAACTTTTTCAATATATCGGAAAGCTTCATCCCGATAATCATCGCTATGCAACCGAATTCCCCGCCCTTCCCCAAGTTGATGTTACCATCAAAGCGATGACCACCACCTATACCTTCGAGAACGAAAAGATCCGCTTGGAGCTTTCCTTCATGAGCCCCCTGCTGATGGATGATCTTAAGCTTTTGAGCAGACCTATCACTTATCTGACTCATAAATTGACCTCTCTTGACGGAAAGACTCATGAAATTGAGCTCTTTGTTGGTTTGAGCTGCGAGATGGCAGTTCATGAACCGAGCCAATCGGTAACCTTTGGCCGCACCGCTTATTCTATAACCTGCTCCAGCGGCACCGATATGATGCTGAAGAGAAGTGGCGATGATCATCGCATCGAATGGGGCACTCTCCATTTGATCGCTCCGAATTGGAGAACTGTAGCCGCTCCCATTGAAATGGTTGAAAATCATATTCGAAAGCTTTATGTTGATAAGAAATTCCCCAAGATCACCATGAACTATCAAGGCCCCGGCCCCAATCCCGGCATCACCCCGCCGGAGTATTATAAAGAGTATGCATCCGATACCATCTATCCCTATTATCCCACCCTTTTTGCAAAGAAAAGCTTTGTTTTGGAGGGAAGCTGCGAGGAAATGATCGCCTTTGGCTACGATGATATCAAATCGATCCAATATTTCGGCGAAAATATCGAAGCATATTGGCGCAAGGACGGCGAGAGCTTTCTTGATATCATGAAAAAGGCCTTAGATGAATATGAAGAGATCAAAGGCAGAGTTGAAGCTTTTGAAGAAGAGCTGACAGCAAAGGCTTCGGCCATCAGCCCTAAATATGCTGATATTCTTAATCTTGCTTATCGCCAAACCATTGCCGCTCATAAATTAACTTGGCATGATGGCGAAATCCAATTCTTCTCAAAAGAAAATTATTCCAATGGTTGCATTGCCACTGTTGACGTTACTTATCCTTCCATTCCTCTTTTCCTGATCTATCAGCCGGATTTGGTGGAAGGCATGCTCAACCCCATCTTTAAACTCATTGAAAAAAACCTTTGGGAATTTGATTTTGCACCCCATGACGCAGGCCAATACCCCCTTGCCAATCGGCAGGTTTATGGTTACAGCAACAAATATTTCTTCGCGGGTATCAGCGCTTTTGAAAAGCAGATGCCTGTTGAAGAATGCGGCAATATGATTCTTTGCGTTGCTGCGCTTTGCTATGCGCGAAAAGATTTTTCCTATTTTAAAAAGCATGAAAAGATCTTAAAGCAATGGGCAGACTATCTGGTAAAAGCGGGATACGATCCCGAAAATCAGCTTTGCACCGACGACTTTGCGGGCCATCTTGCTCATAACTGCAATCTTTCTGTTAAAGCGGCTATGGGCATTGCAGCCTTTGCAAAGCTGCTGAAAGATACCGGCAACACCGCTGAGGCAGAAAAATACCATGCTAAGGCTGCAGAATTCGCAGCTCTTTGGGAAAAAGGCGCCAAGAGCGGCGACCATACTCGCCTTGCATTCGACCAAGAGGATAGCTGGAGCATTAAATATAACATGGTTTGGGATAATCTCTTCGACCTGCATATCTATAGCGATGATGTAAAAAAATCAGAGCTTGCATACTATAAAAAGATGGCTAATGCCTATGGCCTGCCTTTGGATAATCGCGCCGACTATACCAAGAGCGATTGGCAGCTTTGGAGCGTGATGCTGGATGAAGAAGATGAAGAATATTTCAACTTAATTGTTGATCGGATGTGGGACTTCTTGAATGAGACAGTCGATAGAATCCCCTTCACCGATTGGTATTTCACTTCCAAACCCATTCATAGAGGCTTCCAAAACAGAACAGTTCAGGGCGGTCTCTTCATCAAATTTTTAAAATTTTAACATAAATAAAACTCGAGGTGAAATCACCTCGAGTTTTATTATTTATTGATGTTCAAGTTGCGCCTTGGCAGCAGAAATCTGCGCCAATGCCTTATGATGGATCTCCATCCAATCAGGATCGATCCGTTCCCAAGCCGTTTGCAGCATTCCCATCCACCCCTCAGAAGAAACATGCTCAGCGCAATATTCAGTTAGCTTTTCAAAGCACTTCTCCTTATAACAAACACTTCCGGTAGGAATTTGTTTGTAGCCGTTGCGGTCCAAAAATTCAAAAACTGCCAAACGCTCCGCATTAGATTCATTATACCCCTCATCGGTAGGTTTAGTTTTATCAGCATAATACCAATTGCTTTGAATCACATCTTTAGGCATCTTCTCCAAAAATGTCTCGGGATGATGCCAAGCATAATCCGACCAAACCCATGGAATAGCGCCCCCTTCTCTGACGCAATCAAAAAGGAAATAAAGATCATGCCACCAAAGATCCCCTTGGCGAATCACCGCGTATTGAAATTTTCTTTGGTTAGCAAAATTTTCTTCGTCCATTCCCAAATGAAAATACTTCGGTTTAAAAATCTCGCAAACCTCGGTAATCAGATCCTTGCATACCTGATAATAGATCGGTGTTGAAAGCATTCGGGAATAATCCTTAAGCCAAATATCATGGCAAGCAGAAAAATTCAGTTTGGGCACCACTTCGAAGCCCATCCCCTTCAATTTTTCAACCTCAGCAAGCATCTGCTCTCGGCTCCAGGAGCCCTCCACCGCAATTTCGGGGTGAGAATCATATCGAAGGGCCTCTCCAATATCAATAACCAAGGTATTTACGCCCGAATCCTTTAATTCCTGCATATAAGAATCCCAACAGTTTCTGTTGAAGAGAAAAACAGGAGATGCACAAGGGGTTGAACGATGCTCTCTGCCTGCTGTATTCCCCTCTTCATTCCACATATTGGAACCAAGATGAACTAAGGCTGCCCACATAAAATCTTTATTAAGACTCATTTTGTAATACTCCTTGAAATATCATTCGATACCAACCGATTCAGCAAAGCGCATAAAGGCAGCTCTGCCTTCATCGGTGCTTTTATAAACCCCTGCATCCTCCAAAACGCGGCTAAAGACCAAACCAACCTCCTCTTGAAGAATGCTCATAACATTTTCTTCATTAAGCTCCGGATGAGCAGCGACAAGCTTATCTGCCCATTCGGTATGCTTTTCGGTAGCAGGGTGGGTTGCAGGAGAAATGCCTTGCACAAGCTGCCTTGCAAGAATCTCCAATTCCCCTTTCAGGCGAGCAGGAAGCACCGCAAGCCCCATTACCTCGATCAAGCCGATATTTTCTTTCTTAATATGGTGAAGCTCTGCATGGGGATGGTAAACACCCAAAGGATGCTCCTCGGTTGTAATATTATTTCGCAGCACCAGATCAAGCTCAAATTCCCCGTTGCGCATTCTTGCAATCGGAGTAATGGTATTATGAGGTTCCCCATTTGTTTCGGCCAAAACAAAGGCATCTTCATCGGTATAGCTGCGCCATGCAGCAAGAATTTTTTCAGCCAAAGCAGAAAGGCTCTTGCGATCAGCGCTCTGCAGGCGAATAACCGATAGCGGCCACCGCACAATTCCTCCCTTAATATTAGGATAGCCCTCAAAAGAGAGTTCTTTTTCAATGGGAGCGCGTTCCATGGGGAAAATATAATGGCCGCCCTGGAAATGATCATGGCTCAAGATGGTGCCACCAACAATAGGAAGTTCCGCATTGGAGCCAACAGTATAATGAGGAAAGATCTCGAGAAAATCAAAGAACTTTTCAAATGTTGCAGTATTGATCTTCATCGGAGTATGGGCATGATTCAAAAGAATGCAATGCTCATTATAATAAACATAAGGAGAATATTGCATGCTCCATGCTTCCCCATTAAGAGTAAGGGGCAGGATGCGATGATTTTGACGCGGCGCGGCAGTCAACGAACCTGCAAATCCTTCGTTTTCTTTGCAGAGAGCGCATTTAGGGTAAACTGCAGGCGGCGCATTCTTGGCAGCAGCAATCGCCTTGGGATCCTTCTCCGGTTTAGAAAGGTTCACAGTGATATCCAATTTCCCATAAGGAGTTGCAGTTTCCCATTTCATATCTTTTTCAATACGATAGCGGCGAATATAATCGGTATTGCAAGAAAAATCATAGAAGAAATCAGTTGCCTTTTGAGGATCCTCTTTATAGAGCGCATTAAAGCGATCAATCACAACAGAAGGCGCAGGGGTTAAAATCCCCATAATGCGCGTATCAAAAAGATCCCGATATGTAATGGTATTTTCCGGCAGAAGGCCGCGTTCCGCCGCATCATCCAAAAGATTCTTTAAAATCTCTTCTAAAGAGGCCTCCACCGGAGCCACCTCCGCAGGATCATAGCCTTCCAATTTTAAAAGATCCAGCAGTTGATTGCGGGTATAGATCAAATCCCTTGGATCCACCAATTTCTTCTCGAGACCATATTGCAAAAGCGCTTCAATATATTTTTTCATTTTCAGCCATTTCCTTTATTAAAAATTATACAATTATTTTATCATAAATATCAAATAAATGGTAGACTTTTTTTGCAAAATCCTTTACTTTATATCTTTTATTTGTTACAATTATTTTGGTTAAATTAGCTAAAGGAGAACAAAAAATGAAATTATCTGCAATTGCAAAAGAGCTCTACCCCGAAAATCTTTGGGAAAGCCAAGAAATTCGATATACCAAATCTGCCGAGCGCTTTTTAGCGCTTTTCGGCAAGGAGCAGGAAATGATCATCTCTGCCCCCGGCCGCAGCGAGATCTGCGGCAACCATACCGATCATAATTTAGGCAAAGCAGTTGGTGCTTCCATTACCCTTGATATCCTTGCCTTTGTTGCTCCGCGCAGCGATGGAAAAATCCGCATTTTAGCCGATGGATTCCCCGCAGTTGAGGCTGATTGCGCCGATCTTTCCGCAAAAACCGAAGAGGAAGGCACATCTGATGCCTTGGTAAAAGGCGTTGCCTTCAAAATGCAGGAAAAGGGCTATAAGATCGGCGGATTTGATGCTTATACCACCAATAATGTATCTAAAGGCTCCGGCCTTTCCTCTTCCGCCGCTTTTGAAGTGGTTGTTGCTGCCATTTTCGACCATTTATATAATGATGGAAAAATGGATCCCAAGGAAATGGCTATCATTTCCCAATTTGCTGAAAATGTATATTTCGGCAAAGCAAGCGGCCTTTTGGACCAGCTTTCCTGCGCCTTCGGCGGCATGATTGCCATTGATTTTAAAGATCCAAAGGCCCCCGTTGCCGAACCGATCCCCTTCGATTTTGCCACTACCGGCCATAGCATGGTGATCACCGATGTGCATAGCGATCATGCGGATCTGACTGCTGATTATGTTGCCATCAAAACAGAGATGCAACAGGTGGCCAACGCCTTTGGAAAGGATCATTTAAGAGCTGTTTGCCCCAAAGAATTCAAAGAAAAGCTCCCCGAACTGAAGAAAACTCTTTCCGAGCGGGCTTTGATCCGCGCAAGCCATTATTTCAGAGAGAACGATCGAGTTGATGCTTTGCAAAAGGCATTAACCGCGCAAGATTTTGAAGGATTCAAAAAGGTCATCAATGCCTCCGGCAATTCTTCCTATCGCTATCTGCAAAATATCTATTCCGATCGCGCCCCCACCTCTCAAGCCATTAGCCTTGCTCTTTGCATCAGCGAAGAAATGCTGGAAGGCAAGGGCGCATGGAGAGTGCATGGCGGCGGATTCGGCGGCACCATTCAGGCATTTGTGCCCAACGATATGGTGGAGGCTTATACTGCAGAAATGAACCGCATCTTCGGCGAAGGAAGCAGCTGCGTTCTTCAGATTCGCAAATATGGCCCTGTTCGCGTTGATTAATATAGCAAACTAAAGATTATATCATTAAAAAGAGTTGCTCGAATCGAACAACTCTTTTTATTTTATTCACTTAAAAGAAGCCATTGCTCGGTGAGCTCATCTTGCTCTCGGCGAAGGGATTCCATTTCGGTGCAGATGAGCTGCAGCGCCTCATAATCAGCCTCTGCGGCAGCCATTTTTTCCTCAAGAGAAAGGAGTTCCTCTTCGATGGCGGAAAGCCGACGCTCAAGCCTGCTGATCTCTTGCCGCCGCGCCGCTTCCTTTGCGCGCTCTTCTTTGCTTTTATAGCCGCCTACGGGGACCTTTTTTTCTTTGGGAGGCGCTTTTTCCTCCTGCTTTTCTTCCTTCCAATAGTCCTCAATATTCTTCAACTCATGCAACCCGCTCTCATCAAGCTTTAAAATTTTAGTAGGAACATGAGAAAGAAAATACCGATCATGGGAAACCACTAAAAGATTGCCGGAAAACTCTTCCAAGGCGCGCTCTACCTCTTCCCTTGCAGGAAGATCAAGATGGTTAGTGGGTTCATCGAAAAGAAGAGTATTGCGACGCTGAAGCATTAAAATCACAAACTGCAATCTTGCGCGCTCGCCACCGCTCAAAGTGCCAACCTTTAGTTCCACTTCCTCGCCGATGAAAGAAACCCTTGCCAATGCAGCGCGAAGCTCTTGATAGGTGAGGCTCGGAAAATATTCGGAAAGTTCTTCTAAAACAGTTCGATTTTCATCTTCAAACCGAATGGCTTGGCGAAAGAACCCCTGCTCCACACCTGCGCCCCAATGAACCTTTCCGCAGGTAGCGGGAACTTCGCCCATAAGAGCGCCAAAAAGAGTGGTTTTTCCACAGCCGTTATCCCCAACAATTGCAATCTTTTCGCCCTTTTGCATTCTAAAGGAAAGATCGGTAAAAAGCCGATGCCCCTCCCCCACCTCAACAGTGAGATCCTTGCAATGAAGGGCATCGTTGCCGCCGGCACGATCCACCGGAAATTTAAGCGAGAGGCGGCGAACCACTTCCTTGGGCTTCTCGATCAATTCCATCTTTTCAAGCTGCTTTCTGCGGCTTTTCGCCATAGCAGAGGTTGAGGCGCGAACAAGGTTGCGATCAATATAATCTGTCAGCTTTGCAACAGTTTCTTCCTGCCGCTCATAAATGCGCTCTTGCTCCTTGAGCCATAGCGCTTTTTGCTCTTTATAGGCGCTATAATTACCCAAATAACGGCGAAGAGAACCCTGCTCCATATCCCAAATTTCGCTAACGCATCGATCAAGGAAAAAGCGGTCATGAGAAACAACGATAACGGTACCTTTATAATTGCTTATGTAGCCCTCAAGCCATGCAATGGTGCGAAAATCAAGATGGTTGGTAGGCTCATCGAGCAAAAGAAGATTGGGCTGCTCCACCAAAAGCTTGGCTATGGCAAGGCGCGTCATCTCCCCGCCGGAGAGTTCCTCCACCCGCATTGAAAGGTCTCTGCCGCCAAAACCAAGGCCTTGCAGCACTGTTTGAATGCGATAATCAATATGATAGGCATCGCTTGCATCAATAATCGCCTGAAGCCGCGCATATTCCCTCGGATCAGTAGTATGAGGCAGGCTTTCTATTGCAGAAAGCCCTTCGGAAACAACGCTTCTTAATTCCTCAAGAATAGTCCTTCCGCCGGATAACCCGCTATTTTGCCGAAGATAGCCGATTCTTACTTTTGAAGAATAATCAACTGTACCGCTTGTCGGCTCAATGGCGCCGGATATTACATTAAAAAGCGTTGATTTTCCGGCACCATTGCTTCCAATCAGGCCAATTACAGCCCCCTCTTCACAGCTCACATTGATCTCATTCAAAACCCTTCGATCGCCAAACTCCATTATTAAGTTTTTGATTGCCAGAATTGTCATTTAAACCTCCAGAAGATAGGCGCTTAAGGTTTCCCCGATAGGGTGAATATGGGCAAGTTTAAAACCAAGTTTTTCATAGAAATCCACATTATGGGGATTATAAATTTCAACAACTCCCTTTTTCCCAGCCTTTTTGCATTCGGCAATAAAGGCTTCCACCAAGGCGCGGGCATAGCCCTTTCCGCGCTGCTCTTTTGCCACTGAGAGAAGATCAAGGGTATAAAAATCTTCATAAAAAAGCGGTGCCGCTGATTGGCAGATCTGCTCATAAACCTTTTGAACTGAAGGAGAAAGGATTACCCGATCAACAGGATCCCCTTCAGGAGGATAAATGCAAAGGGCAGCGCTCCCATCTTCTGATTGAATAACATGAAGAAAATCCCAGCAATCGGTTAGATATTTAAGAAAGATCTGATATAGAATCCCTTCCCGCTCTTCTTCATATGGAATATAATGGCAAAAAAGCGGATCTTTAATAAATCCCTTTGCAAAAAGAGCCGCTAATTGATTGATATTTTCTTTTTTAGCATCTATTATTTTCTTCATGCTTATCATTATACCCTTTCCGATCTTCTTTTTCAATCATTTCTTTTAATGCTTCCAACGCTTTATTCAAACCGCCAACGCCGTCGATCAACCCTTCCGCTACCGCTTGCTCCCCGCCCAAAACGGTACCAACATCGGTTACCATATTTCCAACCTGAGTCATCAACTGGCGAAGGCGAGATAGCGGTATCCGAGAGTTCTTGATTATAAAATCGCAAACGCGCTGCTGCATGGCTTCCAATGTGCGCAAACTTTGAGGCACACCGATGATCGTACCTGTTGCGCGCACGGGATGAAGCGTCATGGTAGCCGTTGGCACAATAAAAGAGCGTTTTGCAGCGCATGCAAGGGGCACCCCAATCGAATGCCCGCCACCTAATACAAGCGAAACCGTAGGGGTATTCATCGAGGCAACCAGTTCTGCAATCGCAAGGCCGGCTTCAACATCGCCTCCCATTGTATTAAGCAATAGTAGCACTCCTTTTGTCTCCTTGCTCTCTTCCATGGAAACTAAAATCGGAAGAAGATGCTCATACTTTGTTGTTTTATTTTGTTCGGGAGCCAAAAAATGCCCTTCGATCTGCCCAATAATGGAAAGAACCTGAATTCCGCTATCGGTATTGGCCACCCCCATTTCGCAAATTTCGCCCATTTCCTCCCCAATTTCTTCATTTTTTTGAAGTTTATCCATTAACTCTACCACCTTTCTTTTCTTATCATCTGCAAAAGTAAAAAAAAAATAAATTTTTTCAAAAAATATGTTGACAAACTGAATCTTTTGGTGTATCATATAACACGTTCTGGGTACGGCGCTATAGCTCAGTTGGCTAGAGCATGCGGTTCATACCCGCAGTGTCATTGGTTCGAATCCTATTACCGCCACCAGGCCCGGTGGTCAAGCGGTTAAGACACCGCCCTTTCACGGCGGTAACACGGGTTCGATTCCCGTCCGGGTCACCAATATAAATGGGAGTTTAGCTCAGCTGGGAGAGCATCTGCCTTACAAGCAGAGGGTCAGCGGTTCGAGCCCGTTAACTCCCACCAAAAAAAGCCTTTGTTGAAAAACAAAGGCTTTTTTATTTTATAAAAATCCTTTCCTGCCCCAAAAGAAAAATGCCGGCTTTAAGCCGGCATTTTTTAATCATTTATTTTTCTTCTTCGATCTGCACATTAACCACATTAACATTAACTGCCGCAACTTCATAGTTGGTCATATCATTAATAGCAGAAAGAACCGCATCCTGAACCTTAACAGCAACATCCTGCACATTAGCGCGGAATTTAACGATAAGATTTAAAGTTACAACCAAGCCGCCTTCGGCATTCTCAACAGAAACACCTTTGCCGGCATATTTCTTGGTAATTAAATCTTTGATATTGCTTCCAAGGGAGGCGGAAAGATCAGCAACCCCATCTACTTCTTTAGCAGCAACGCCTGCGATGGTGCAAAGCACTTCATCGGAAATAGCAACAGTTCCAAGCTCATTGGACATATCCATTATTTTGGTCTCCTTTGCATTCATTTGAAATTATTATATCACAAGGAGCTACCTAATTGCAAGTTTTTTATAAAATACGTATTATTTATGTTTTTGCGGTTTTGATTTCAACAATCTTAACCGCCGAAGCAACCATTCCCGATTCGCTGATCACAATTTCATGAATCTGCGCCGCCTCTTCTGTTGATAACCCTTGAGTGGCCACAACAACATTGACTGCTTCGTCAGTTATGTAAACCATGCAATCAGAAAAGCCCTTTGCCTTAACAAGATTTTCAATGGTGCTTTCGGTATCGGTTACCTTTGCAAGATTGATCATATCATTATTGGCTTTTTCTTTCATCTCCTGAGCGCTTTCGCCGCTTTGGGCCACTGTTTTCAAAAGTTCCATAGCTTCATCTCTTGTCTGCTGCTTATTCAATCTGCATTGAGCGAAATATTCACCCACATCTTTTGCCACAGTTTCCACAAGCTCTGCTTCACCCAGCTTCTTTTCTTCTTCATTTTTTTGATTGGTGGTTTCTACTGTTTGGTTTTTTTCACCCTCAAGATCAACCTGACCTAAAAAGCGCCAATTAAGATAAACCGCCGCGCACACCACCAATGCCAAACTTAAAAATACAATTTGCCTTTTATTAATCTTCATACTCACTCACCCGAAACTCTACTTACAACGCAAATTTTATTGCTACCGATCCCAAGCAAAGTGCTGACTGCTTTAATAATATCATTTTGGACCTTCGCACTTCCTGCGCCACTGCTGGCAACGGTTACTCCCGCAATCTCCGGAGCACCCTCTCGCAGCAAAACCGGCGATTCATTTCCCTTTTCATCCCGCACCACCAATACATTTCCATCCTCCCGCACATATTCATAAGCACCATTTGAAGATAGCAAGATGGTAACTCTGCATTCCCCTGCCCCCTCAACATGGCGAAGCATCTCTACTACTCGGTTTTCAAGATCAGCAAGGTATTCCTGCTCCTCCATTTCCACCGAAGACGAAACTTCTGCGACCTCCGGCTTCAAAGGACGCATCATCAGAAGAAGCCCTGCCAAAATCATAGCGGGAATATACCAATAATTTTTAATACTATTTTGATATTTTCTGAACCACTTAATCATTTACTACCTCAATTTTCTCTAAACCGATCTGATAGCGGCTCGAAATTAATTTAGCGGCCAATTCTCTATCCATGCCGGATATGATAACCCCTTCGATCGAAAAGGCTTCTGCCGCTCCTACCACATCAACGCTTATTACTAATGCATCGATTTTTTCTTCATCGAGAAAGCGCTGAAATTCGCCTTTCAAGCCTTCTTCCATCATAGAAGCAGTATTCTCCCAAATGGCCTCATTATGGGCATAGGAGCGATTCAAAAGCCCCTCAAGCCCCCTCCAGCTCATGTTTCGAATACCATTTACAATCGACAGAAGAATGAACACAGAAATAATCGCTTTCATAAGATAAGCAGATTTTCCTTTGGGAATAGACTGCTTCAAATAGGCCATCAGGACCATTAAAATGCAGATTAAAAGACCGGCGCTTCTCCATCCTTCCATTTTCTATACCACCGACATAATTCCAAAAAAAGAAAATAATCCCATCATTCCGACGCATCCGCCGAGGGCAACCATCAGATAATAACTATTGGCCAAAACAGATGCCACAGAACGAATGGTTGAATCGTTCATAAATTCCGCCACCCATCTGCAAAGACTCCAAACCAGCCCTTGCATTGCCGCTGATATCAGCGCCGGCAGAATGAGGGATAAAACAATCAAGCCTCCTGCAACTGCAAAAGAAACTTTTACGCCTGCCGCCGCAGTAAATAGGCTATCAACACCTTGAGAAAGAGTATTCCCAACCATGGGAATTAAGCTTCCTACAGCAGTTTTAATATATTTTTTCGCCACCTGATCGCCGGCAGCTGCGGCGGTGCTTTGCAATTTAATCACCAAGCGAAATATAATGGCTAATAAGGAGATTGCCCATAGCATAAATCTTCGAATATTTTTGGCAATGGCCGCAAAATTATATTCATCGCTTACTGCAGAGCAGATTCCGATCGCAAGATAAACATCCGTCAGGGGCATCATAAGCCCATTGGATATTAATGCACCAAGCTCCCCCACCAGCACCAGAACCGCCGAGAAAACAGCCGCTCCCGCCCCTTCCCCCGCCGCAATCATGACAACAGAGAAAGAGGGAATGCAGGCAGCGGTAAAAACACCCATATTCTCGATGGATTTTTGCAATCCTGCCGCATTTTGACTCAAGGATTGCTCTACCATTAGTGCAATCGATAGAGAAATCATAAATGAAAATAGCATCTGCAAATTTTGATTTTGAATATTTCCGCTGCATCGATTCACCAAAACAGAGAGCATCACCAAGGCCAAGCCGGTTACGAGGCTTTTCAGCGCAGGCCTCAATCCATTTTGAATAAGCCCCCAAAGATAATGCATCATCTTTTTAAAAGAAATTTCCTTTGCGAGCTCTTCGGGATCAGTTATGTTGGCGCCCTCTGATAAAATGGGATTTTCCGGCGAAACTGAATTTCGAAAATCATCACTATATTCCTCCTCCGCCCCAAAAACAGGGGGCGCAAGTAAAACCAAAAGCATTAAAAAAATTAATATTCTTTTCATTCCAACAGTCCCATGATAATTTCCAAAAAATCCTCAAAAAGCGGAATTGCAACCACCAATAGAGTGCATCTGCAAGCAACCTCTAATTTATCGCCCCAACCGCTTTGACCGCAATCCTTGCAGATTCCGATAACAAATTCGCCCAGATAGCAAATAGCAAGACCTTTCAATACTGCTTGAAAATATTCATTTTCCACTCCGGCGCTCGCCGCTAAATGGTGGATAAAAGAAAAGACAGAAGAGAGCCGCGCAATAACATAAAGAAGAATAATTACTGCCCCGCCCAACGAGAGATAGACAGCAAAACGCTCATTAACTCCTTTTATTACCAAGAATAGCAATAAAGAGGCAATAATGGCTGCTAAAAGCTGATAAATGCTCATGGCAGATCAAATACAGAGCGGATAGCTGAAAAGAGCGCGCTCACTTTATCCAGCAGAACTAAAAGCACAATGATTATTCCGGCAAGGGTTGTGAGGGTGGAATATTCATCTCGCCCTAATTTGGAAAGCACCATATTCACCACCGCCACAACAATTCCAACAGCGGCTATTTTAAAAATCAATTCCACTTCCATATTAAAACAGAAATACCGCCACCAAAAAACCGATAGCACCGGTTACCAGCGGTAAGGCTTTTCCGGCGGTTTTCCCCTCTTCCTCCATTGCAGATATTAAGGCCGCAAGGTCTAAAATATATTTTCGCACCTGCTCCAAAGCTTCTTGATAAGCTGCTTTTTTCAAAGAATTAATCAGAGAACAAAACCGTTCCGAATCCTCTTTTAAAAGCCCCTCTTGAGGCTCGCCCATCAAAAGCTTTTGGATAAATGAGCCTTGGCTTTCAAAATAATCCAATGCAGAGTCTCTATATTCCGATAGATTCCCCTCATAGTTTTTGGCAATAGAATAGAGCTTTTTGAGTGCGCCAAGTCTGCGCTTTTGCTGATGGGAACGCACCCAGCCCAAGAGATAACCGCCGCTAATGATCATCAATGCACCAAAAATCTTCGTCGTCATATCGATTCACCGTCAGAACTTTTCTTACCCTTCCCGGTGCTCTTGCACCCTTTAGCAGAACAATTTTGGAGATGGCCCCCGCATCGATCAAACGCTTAATTTGGGGCCGATTAAAGAGTTCCTCCTCATCATGGGCATGGGCAGATGCAAGAATCGGAACTCCTGCATTCATTGCCTCCAGCATCTGCTCTGTTTCTTCCTCGGTTCCGATTTCATCGCAAACCAAAACCTGCGGCGAAAGGGTGCGCAAAGCAACCATCATGCCATAAGGCTTTGGATACCCATCTAAAACATCCGCAAGAGCCCCTATATCCTTTTGGGGCACCCCTTTAAAGGAAGCGGCAATCTCGCCGCGCTCATCAACAACAGCAGACCGCAACCCTTTTTTTGAAAGAGAACGCACAAGATCGCAAAGCAATGTTGTTTTGCCGCCGCAAGGTTCAGAAACAATCAGTGTTGAGCAAAAGCGATCCTCGCAAAAAAGCTTTGGCAATAAGCTTTCTGCAATGCCTTTTATATCTCTGCAAATTCTGATATTGATCGAGGAGAGATCTTTAATGCGAACCCTACCTTGCTCATTGCGCACAAAACTTCCGCAAATCCCCGCTCGATGGCCTCCGGCCAAAGGAATATATCCATTTTCTATTTGATTTTCAAATTGAAAGACTGCATCTCTGCAAAGCTTTTCAAAAAGGGCTTCCATATCTTCTGCAGTTACCCTTATATTTTTGATCAGATAATTTCCGGCCCCGCAAGAAATGCTGCACCCAATACCTCTGCGAACGCGAAGCTCTGTTGCATTCTGAAGCAATTCTTTAGGCTCTTTTTTAATTGCATCCTGCCATTCTTTCTTTAAATATGAAAGAATGGAAAGAATGCCGCTTTCCTTTTTGCTCATTAAAGTTGTCCCTCCCTTTGGTTTTATTTTATGGACAACATTTAATAAATAGAACAAAATGGTATGATTTCCTTCTTTCCTGCGCATACTACATTCAAAAAAGGAGGAATTTAAAATGCATTCCAATATTAAGCAAATTCATGCACGCCAGATCCTTGATTCCCGCGGCAACCCAACCATTGAAACTCAAATTCTTTTAGAAAACGGAGTTACAGCGGCCGCCGCAGTGCCGAGCGGGGCCTCAACCGGCCAATACGAGGCAGTAGAATTAAGAGATGAGGCGGATATCTATGGCGGAAAAAGCGTTTTCAACGCAATCGCCAATGTAAATACCACCATCAGCGAAGCGCTGGAGGGCATGGATATTTTTGATCAGACTGCCATTGATCGCATGATGATTACTTTAGACGGTACCGAAAATAAATCAAATCTTGGCGCCAATGCCATCCTTTCCGTTTCCCTTGCAGCGGCCCGCACTGCTGCCCATTGCTGCGGGCTCCCGCTATTTCGATATCTGGGCGGCGCAGCGGCAATGACTATGCCTGTGCCGATGCTTAATGTGCTCAACGGAGGTGCGCATGCAAATAATAATGTTGAGATTCAGGAATTTATGATTGTGCCGATTGGGGCTCCCACTTTCAGCAAAGCCATGGAGATGAGCACAAGAGTCTACCATAGCTTGGGGCATATTTTAAAAGAAGCGGGACTTTCAACAACGATTGGCGATGAAGGCGGATTTGCGCCCAACCTTGAAAGCGATGAGCAAGCTCTTCATCTACTGATCCGCGCCATTGAGCGCGCAGGCATGGAGCCGGAGCGAGATATTGCAATCGCTCTCGATGCGGCAGCATCCGAATGGAAAACAGCAGAAGGATACCGCCAAACAAAATCCGGAAAAGAATATTCTACCACCGAACTTATCGATTATTTTGAAGGCTTGGTTCGAAAATTCCCCATCATCTCGCTGGAGGATCCCTTGGGCGATGACGACTATGAGGGCTTTGCAGAGATCAAAAAGCGAACCGGAATCCAAATTGTTGGCGATGATCTTTTTGTTACAAACAGTGATCGGCTCCAAAAAGGAATTGCTAAAGGAAGCGGAAACGCAATTTTGATTAAGCTTAATCAGATCGGCACTTTAAGCGAAACCCTTCAAACCATTCGCATGGCTAAAAATAATGGATTTAAAACCATCATTTCCCATCGGAGCGGCGAAACTGCCGATGCCTTTATTGCAGATCTTGCTGTTGCAGTAAATGCAGGGCAGATTAAAACAGGCGCTCCCGCAAGAAGCGAGCGGGTTTGCAAATATAATCGGCTAACAGGAATTGAAGCATTAGTTGGGGTGCATAGCTATTACCCCGGCATGGCAACCTTTCTTTAATAAATAAAAAAATTCCGCAATAAAGCTTATTGCGGAATTTTTTATTTATTGAGGGATATCGATAATCTTGCGCGGGCATTTTTCGGCGCAGATGCCGCAACCAACGCATTTTTCATAATCAATATGCGCCACATTTCCATCTACTCGGATAGCGCCTTCAGGGCAATTCTTTTCGCAAAGCTTGCAACCGATGCACCCTGTATTACAAGCTTCTCTGGTGCGCGCGCCCTTATCCTTGCTGGAGCAATTAACCAGGATTTTGCTATCTCGCGGCACAATTTCGATCACACCTTTGGGGCATGCCTCTTTACAAGCGCCACACCCGATACAAAGTTCCCGATTAATAACAGCGACTCCATTATCAATATAGATTGCGTTTTCAGGGCATTTCTTCAGGCAATTCCCAAAGCCGAGGCAACCATATTGGCAGGTCATATACCCGCCTAAAAGGCGATTGGCGGCCGCACAGTCGTTCATGCCGTAATAAATATATTTCTTGTTGGCAAAATCATTATTTCCATGGCAACGAATATGCGCAACCATCGGTACAAACGCTTCCGCTTCCGCGCCCATAATTTCAGCAAGCGCAGCAGCCCCTTCTGCCTTTGCGGCAGCGCAAAGATTGCAGCCGGCCTTCTCTGCCAAAATGGCGTCGGCATAATTGGCGCAGCCGGCATAGCCGCAGCCGCCGCAATTTGCACCGGGGAGATGCTCAAGAATCTTTTCTTTGCGATCATCTTCCTTCACATAAAAGATGTTTCCGGCAATGCTCAAGGCACCGCCAAAGATCAAGCCCATAATGCCAAGGGCAAGAAACGCTTTTAAAATATCAATCCACATTTTGAAAGCCCCCTTCCCTTAAAACGATAATCCATTGAATCCAAGGAATCCAAAGGAAAGAACTGCAGCAGTTATCAGCGCGATGGGAAAACCCTGAAACGCTTTAGGAACATCGGAAACCTCTTCCATTCGAGTGCGAATTAAGGAGAAGATCCAAATTGCAAGGGTAAAGCCAAGAGCAGTAAAAATCGAATTGAGGAAGGAGAAAAGGAAATTATACCCTTCCTGCACATTGGTCAGGCAAATGCCTAAAACCGCGCAATTCGTTGTAATCAACGGAAGATAAATTCCAAGAGCGTTATAAAGAGCGGGAACCATCTTGCGAAGCGCCATTTCCACCAGCTGAACAAGGGCGGCGATAACCAAAATGAATGCAATCGTTTGAAGATATTCCAGATGGAACTTAACAAGGATCAGCTCATAAATTCCATAGGTTACAATAGAGGCAAGGCCCATAATAAAGGTAACAGCCATGCCCATTCCAAGAGCCGTATCGCTCTTTTTGGAAACGCCGAAAAACGGGCAGCAACCCATAAACTGCGATAAAACAATATTTTCGATCAAAATAGCATTGATGGCGAAGGCTAAAATGGTGCCGAAATTATATTGATCCATTATTCAGCACCTCCCTTTTTGCGAAGCACAAAATATTGCGCCGCGGCAATCACAAATCCAAGAGTTAAAAATCCACCGGCAGGAAGCGCCATAATGGAAAGAGGAGCAACACCGCCGAAAAGAGGAATTCCAAGGATCGAGCCATTGCCGAGAATTTCCCGAACAGCACCGAGAATAGCAAGGGCTAAAGTAAACCCAAGCCCCATGAAAAGGCCATCTAAAAAGCTGGGCAAAACCTTATTTTTAGAAGCAAAGCTTTCTGCTCTTGCAAGAATAATACAGTTTACAACAATCAGAGGAATGAAAACACCAAGAGCATTATAAATGCTATTGAAATAGGCCTCCAGCAGCATATCCACAAGGGTAACAAATCCCGCAATAATCACAATATAGGCGGCAATGCGAATCTTTTGAGGAATGATTTTTCTTAAAAGAGAGATCAAAACATTTGAGCATACCAAAACAAAGGTTGCAGAAAGCCCCATGCCGATCGCATTGATCAGAGTGGTAGAGGTGGCCAAAGTGGGGCACATGCCAAGAAGCTGAATCAAAACCGGATTATCGGAAATCAAACCGGATTTCACAAAAGAGCCGATATTTATTTTCTCTTTCATTATTCCACCTCCTCGATCATTTGATTTGCCACATCGATTGCAGCATTCACACCATTGAGATAAGCAGTTGAAGAAACGGTTGCACCGGAAATCACCTGCACCTCATCTTTAAAGGAAGGCGCTTTTTTAACGATGGAAATGCTTTCGGAAAAACCGATCACACTATTGCGAAAAGCCTCGTCGCTCTCAACCTTCATGCCAATTCCGGGGGTATCTGCGATAGAAAGGATCTGCACTCCGCTTACCGCCCCTTCCCTATCGGTTGCCACAATCATATCAATGGTATTTGAATAGCCATTGGGCGCCACTTGAATGCAAAAACCAATGAAGGCGCCATCGGCCCCTCTGGCGGCATAAACAGCCGTTACAGGCACTTTTGCTCCACCGGTGAGAATTTCCTTGGGAAAGGAAGGAAGCTCTTCAAAAGAGGCTGCATCTTCCTTCAAAACGCGAAGAGAATCATCAAGGCGCTCCTTGGCAGCGTTTGCAATGATAGGTGCAGTAAAATAATTGGCCAAAGCCAATACTGCCGCCACAATAGCGGTAATCGCAAAAAGAGTCAGCGCCAAGCGAAGAAAATCAATTTTTTGCTCTTTTGTGCCAAAGGACACGGCGCTCACCTCCAAATCGATTGGGAATAGTTTTCTGATCAATAAATCCGGCAAAGAAATTCATGATCAAAATCGCAAATGAAACTCCTTCGGGATAGCCGCCGAAATAGCGGATAAAAACAGTTAGCAATCCGCAGCCAACACCATAGATAATTCGACCAACGGGGGTAATGGGGCTGGTTGTATAGTCAGTAGCCATAAAGAAGGCGCCAAGGAAAAGGCCGCCGCTACTGATTTGATAAAGCATATATTGCCATGCGGATATATCTTGATATTTCGGGAAAAGAAGGGTAATCAAAGCAACTGTTCCGATAAAGGAAACAGGAATATGCCAAGTGATGATCTTCTTATAAAGAAGATAGGCACCTCCTAAAAGAAGAAGGACTGCGCTGGTTTCACCAAGGCAACCGCCGATATTTCCAAGAAAACAATCGCTGATGGGAAATTTAGTTGTAATATTAACCAGTTCTCCATTGGCATTTTTCAAATATTCCAAAGGAGTGGCCGAAGAAACCCCATCAAACGGAGTGGTCCAGCAACCACTCATATAATTTGAGAAGGAAAGGAATAGAAAAATGCGCCCTGCAATGGCGGGATTGAACATATTTTTGCCCAGCCCCCCATAAAGCATTTTGATAACAACGATTGCAAATAATGCGCCGATAGGCGGAAGCCAAAGAGGCGCGGTAACCGGCAGGTTCATTGCAAGGAGAACACCGGTTACAATCGCCGAGCAATCATGAATCGTTTGCCGGCGCTTGATCAGCAAATTATAAAGATATTCAAAAAGCACACAGGATACTACACTGATAGCAATCAAAGCCATTGCGCGCCATCTGAAATAAACTACAGCGCCTGCCATTGCGGGAACCAGCGCAATCAAAACGCAACCCATAACGGTGCTGATATTACGATGATCCTTGGAATGGGGCGAGGATGATACAATCAGTTCACTCATTAATCTTTTCCTCCCGACCGTTTATTCATTTCATTAACCTTCTGCTTTCCAAGCCGCATATACTGAATAAGAGGAATTTTAGCAGGGCAAGTGAAAGAGCAGCAGCCGCATTCAATGCAATCGGCGGCATGAAGAGCTCGAACCTTTTCGAAATTCTCTGTTTTCACATACTGAGCGATATAGCTGGGCACAAGCTTCATGGGGCAAGAGGAAACGCAGCTTCCGCAGCGAATGCAGCTTGCATCCCGATCCATGGTTAGCTGCTCTTTGGTAAAGCAGAGAAGGGCCGATGTGCCTTTAATAACAGGAGCATCTAAAGAATACTGCGCAGTGCCCATCATTGGGCCGCCCATGATCACCTTTTTGGTGCTGGGCAGATAGCCAAAATAATCAAGAACTGCTGAAAACGGAGTGCCGATTCGGGCGCTGACATTTCCAACGCGGGAAACACCGTGGCCCGCCACAGTAATGATCCGCCGCATCAGCGGCTCTCCGGTTACCACTGCACGATAGATCGCAATAACGGTATCTACATTTAAAACAACGCAGCCCACATCTGCAGGAAGCTTGCCGGAAGGTACTACCCGACCGGTTACCGCGCGAATCAGCTGCTTTTCGCCGCCTTGGGGATACTTCGCTTTCAAAATAACCACCTTGATGCGGCTTTTAGCCAACCTTTTAAGAAGCAATGAGATCGCATCAGGCTTATTATTTTCAATGCCTACATACATTCTTTGGGCGCCCATTATATAGCGAATGATACGAAGCCCGCTAATCAGCTCATCAATATTTTCCAAAATTTCACGATGATCGCTGGAAAGATAGGGCTCGCATTCAGCGGCATTTATGATCACAGTATCCACTCTGCCCATTGCAGAGGCAAGCTTCACATGGGTAGGAAATGCGGCGCCGCCCATTCCGACAATTCCCGCCTGACGAATAATTTCGATCAATTCTTCAGGGCTTTTGGATTCATAGTCAGAAGAGGCTTGCATAAAGCAATCTGCGCGATTATCTTCAAAATCATTTTCAATTATAATGGCCGGAATCCGGTTACCGGTGGGATGATCCCACTCGCAGATCTTCTTCACAGTGCCGGAAACGGTGGAATGAATCGGCGCAGAAACCGCCGCATCGGAATCGGCGATCTTCTGCCCCATTCGCACATAATCCCCAACCTTAACCAACGGAGTGCAGATAGCGCCGATATGCTGCAGCAAGGGATAGATCATCTCTTTTTGGGGAGGAAGCTTTTCAATCGGAATGGAGCGGGTATTTTTATGAGAAGTGGGATGCACACCCCCGTCAAAACGATGGATCAAATTCAATCGAAGCTTATACCAAACAGCCTTAAAATCAATTTCGCTCCCAAGCACCGAGAAAATAAAGACACCAAGGGCTAAAAGGAAATGATAATAAATGGCATATGGAATTTGGGTGAGCACTGCAGCATCGGTGGTTACAAGCTCCTCGCTGGCATAAAGCAATTCGCGA
The DNA here is from genome assembly GCA_045544255.1 of Eubacteriales bacterium. Classification (GTDB taxonomy): domain Bacteria; phylum Bacillota; class Clostridia; order Oscillospirales; family QAKW01; genus QAKW01. The sequence continues at coordinate 75,433 of JAZPYP010000028.1, forward strand.
TTAATGCTATAGTAAACAAAAAATTCGGCAATATATACCATCATAAAAATCAGCGAACCCATGAAAATGGAGCGCTTTCCGCCGGCGGTCTTCGACCAAGCCAAGATCAAACCGCAAACATAGCAGATCCAACCCACATAATAAAACAGCATGGTAACATAAAGAATATCCCCATAAACACTAAAAGAACTGAGAATACTCTCGAAATAGCGCTGCAGATCGCCAAGATCGGCAAAAATAGTAAAAAGCATATGGTTTTTGCCGGATTCATAATCCACCAAAGGATTGAGCAACGGAATAAAAGAAGATACAACCGTTACAAGCGCTAAAAGCTGCGCATAAAATTGATAACTTTTTAAGTAATCAAGGACTTTTTTCATTCCCTATCTCCTTTAAATAAATAAAGATTCATTATATTATAACATTTATATATAATTTTCGCAACTTCTTTTTTGCATACAAAAATACCGCTCTGTTTCATACAGAGCGGTATTTTTCATTTCTTTTTGAAGGAAAATTTATGTTCTTCGCCTTTGAGCAGACGCTTAATATTTTCCCGATGCAAAATCATCACCATAATAGCAAGGGCAAAAAGGCACCCCACCACTACCCAGCGATTTGCCATATAGCGGGTAGAGATGAAATACATGGTTACAGGACCGGAAAGCCCTGCCAAGATCGAAGCAAGAGAAACAAAGCGGGTCAGGGCAACAACAAGGATAAAGACCGAAAGCCCCACTGCAAAGCAGCGCCAATCCACAACAAAGAGGACCATTGCCACAACGGTTACAGCCTTGCCGCCGCGGAACCCAAAATAAATGGGAAATGCATGCCCCATGGAGCAGCAAAATCCGCTGAAGGCAACCATAGCTTGCCAATAGGGTTCATCGGCAAAAATCATCTTGGTAATCACCAAAGGAATCAGGGTTTTCAAAAAATCGCCAAACATGGTGATAAACCCGTATTTTACCCCAAAGGTGCGAAGCATATTGGTGGCGCCTGCATTACCGGAACCCGATTCCCGCACATCAGATTTCATTTTCATTCTTGAGATCAAGATGGAGCAATTAATGCTTCCAATCAAATAAGAAAAAATTCCTATAAGAACAATGGTGAGAATAAAGATACCCATTATTGCTCTCCCCTCTCTCGAATAATAAACCGCACCGGAGTGCCCTTAAATCCAAAGGTATCGCGCAAACGATTTTCAAGATAGCGCTGATAAGAAAAATGGAAAAGGTCTTTCTTATTCACAAAAAACACAAAGGTGGGCGGCTCCACAGAAGCTTGCGTCATATAATAAATCTTCAAGCGCTTTCCTTTATCGGAAGGGGGCTGAACCCGCGCGGTAGCCTCATTGAGGACATCATTGAGCATACCGGTAGAGATTCTTCTTCTGTTTTCTGCCGCCGCATCGCGCACTGCGATCATCAGCTGCTCCAAGCGCTGCCCTTCAAGAGCCGAAATGAATACAATCGGCGCAAAAGACATAAAGGCAAGATCATTTTGAATGGACTTGCGCAACTTTTCCATTGTATTGGTTTCTTTTTCGATAGAATCCCATTTATTTACTGCAATCACCAATGCTTTTCCCTGATCATTGGCGTAGCCTGCAATTTTAGTATCCTGCTCGGTAACGCCATCATTGGCATCCAGCATGATAACGCAAACATCAGCGCGCTCCACCGCCATATAAGAGCGGATTACGCTATATTTTTCTACCGCTTCATCAACTTTTTTCTTTTTGCGAATTCCTGCAGTATCGATCAAAGAAAATTTTCCCACATTGCAGGTATAAAGAGCATCCACCGCATCACGAGTGGTGCCGGGGATATTGGAAACAATGCAGCGCTCTTCTCCTAAAAGCTTATTGATCAGCGAAGACTTACCAACATTAGGTTTGCCAAGGAGCGCCACCTTGATTGGCTGCTCCTCTCCTTCTTCCTCCTCTTCAAAATGAAGATACTGATAAACTTCATCAAGAAGATCGCCTGTACCGCTTCCATGAACAGAAGAAACCGCAAAAGGCTCGCCCAACCCTAAATTATAAAATTCATAGAATTCCATCGGCGGCTCGCCCAACTGATCCACCTTATTTACGCATAAAACGATCGGCTTTCCCGAACGATAAAGCATAGCAGCAATCTCATGGTCATCAGCGGTAACACCGGTTTGCACATCGGTTAAAAAAATGATGCAATCAGCAGTATCAATGGCCATCTCTGCTTGGCGGCGCATCTGAGTAAGAATAATATCTTCTTTTGCAGGCTCAATACCACCGGTATCGATCAGCATGAAATTTTTGGCGCGCCATTCAACAGTGGCATAAATACGATCGCGGGTAACACCCGGAGTATCCTCCACAATGGAAAGCCGCGCACCGGCAAGCTTATTAAAAAGAGAGCTTTTCCCAACATTTGGGCGGCCCACTATTGCCACAACAGGCATCGACATACGATCACCTCCCTAATATTTTATCCAAAAGATCCGCGCCATCATTCATTGATATGCGAATCTCCCGATCCAATTTGGAAGAAACCTCTTCCAAAGAAATGCTATCTAAAAAGAGATCTTGCTCCGCCCGCAACATGCTGCTCGGAATGCATAATACCTTCGGCAAAGCCTTTTCTTTTAATTGATCCAAAATATCTGTTCCGGTTACAAGGCCTGAAACAGTGATCTTCTCACCAAAGAAATGGTTGATTATGGGATAAATCTCATAATGGAGCCCCGAAAACTTTTCTTTGACCTTTTGAAGCAAACGCTCCATGAAATCTGCCGCCAACACCCCTGTTACAATTCCGATCTCGCGAGGCAATGCATCCCCTTCTTCGCAAGAGAGGCATTCCTCCATCTCATCTTCAAGGGAGCGCATCAGCCCAACTCCATTTTCGATTTGGGGATACCCATCATAATAATCGGCATCAGGGATTGGAAGATCAGCGAGAATAAAAAATTCATCGGAAGCATAGCACCCCCGCAACCCAAGCTTCTTCCTCTGCTCTTGGCCTACTTTATCGATGCGGGTAACTACATCTAATGCATCTTCTTTTTCAAAAGGAACCAAAGGATAAAGCCCTTCCCGATGATCAGATAGCCCCACCGGAACCACACTTGTGCTGCGCACCATAGGTGCCAAAGCCGCAAGATCCCAAAGGCTCTTTTCAAGCTGCTCCCCATCGTTGATGCCCTTGCATAAAACAATCTGGCAATTCATCTCAATCCCGGCATCGTAAAAACGCTGAAGAATCTCATTGATCTTTGCCGCATTGGGGTTGGCCATCATCTTCACCCGCAAAGCGGGATCAGTGGTATGAACAGAGATATTGATGGGAGAGATTCGCATTTCAATAATGCGCTGAATATCCTCTTCTGAAAGATTTGTAAGAGTGATATAGTTGCCCATCAAAAAGGAAAGGCGGCTGTCATCATCCTTGAAATAGAGCGACGGGCGCATCCCCTTGGGCAGTTGATCGATAAAGCAAAAGATGCATTGGTTGCGGCAGGCGCGCTGCTTGTCCATCAGATAGGTCTCAAATTCGAGGCCGGGATCCTCGCCGTCGGCCTTGTGCAGCGTCAGCAGGCATTTTTTGCCCGCCCGTTCCAGCACCAGACGCAACGTTGCGGGCAGCATATGATAGCGATAATCCAGCAC
>JAZPYP010000029.1:0-20387 GCA_045544255.1 Eubacteriales bacterium
ATAAAGAAACTACCCCTTTAGGGGTTGCCCGAAAGTGCAATGCGGTTGGCAGACTTTTCGGTGCCCCTTTAGGGGTAGTGCCTGTATTTAGCCCTTCTAGGGCTTACTCAAGCCTCCGGCTTAGCCGGAGGTTATGACTTGTATGTAATGTTTTTTGTGTCTTGAAAGGAAAAGTAAATGAAAAAATATAAGCTATTATTATGTTTGCTGCTTATTGTTGTCGCTGGAATCGTCATTTGGTTTGAGCTTTTAGCCGCGCCCTATCAGTTCTCTCGGCTTAAGGTAGAGGATGTGGAGCGGGCAGGATTTTATAAAACGTATGAGCAAACTGTTGCTGTTGTTCTCGATGAGCAGGAAACTGCAAAATTGGTGGCGCTTTTAAGCAAAAGTAAAATCAAAAGAGATCTGGAATACCACGGTAAGTTGGGCATCTTGGGTGGCAGCTCCTCGTTCCTTCCGGTTTTTCTGGAACTGAAAAAAGGAAAAATAATGGAGTTTACCGTTTATGGTCGATTTATTATTTTTAACGGAAAGCGTTACGTTTGTGATGAGCAAACCAAAGAAGTTTTATGGGAATATCTTGAAAAATATTATGATCAGCTGATCCTGCAAAAATAGGTCTTTTTCACCTCTTTGGTGCATAGAATAGCACCGAAGAGGTGAAATTTTTATGGAAAAAGAGCAAGGAGCGGGCAACCATCTTTTAAGCCTTGAAAATCGCAATCAATTTCGGGCCACCGGTGTTTTAGATGTGGATAGCTTTGATGAGCGCCAAGTGGTGATTTTAACCAATATGGGGGTTTTGACCATAGAAGGAGAAGATCTTCATATCAATCAGCTCAATGTGGCCGATGGGGATATTGCAGTGGAAGGGCAGATCAGCCGTCTGCAATATACCGACCTGAAAGGGAAGAGCGGCGGCATGCTCAAGAGCCTTTTCCGCTGATGGAGCTGCAGCTCGCCCAAGAGGCGATCGCCTTTTTATGGTCGGTGGTGATGGGGCTCATTTTTGGCATTTGCAATGATTTTTTTCGCGTGGGAAGAATTTTGAAAAAGGCGGGAGAAGTGCGGCTCTTTTTTGAAGATCTGCTTCTTTCCTTGGTGATTGCTTTTTCTACCTTTTGGTGCCTTGCGCTCACCCATGATGGGCAGGTGCGGCTCTTTTTGCTGTTGGGGGAGCTTTGCGGCTTTATTCTCTATTTCAATACCATGGGGCGCCTTGTTTTGGCGGCGGCGGGGCTTTTGGCAAGATTTTTGCAGTTTTTAAAGAGGCAGTTTTCGGCTCTGGGGCGCTGTTTTCGATCTTTTTTCAAAAAAATTGTGAATTTTTTGAAAAAACCCTTTATTTTTTTCTTCCGATGGTGTAGAATTATACTGCATCATTTTGAAAGGAGGAAAGCAAAGAATGGCAAAAAGAACCATGAAACTGAATCCCGTAGTGCGGCTGCTTTTGGCCATCGCCTTGGTTTATGTGGCAGGAAATATGCTGGTTACCGGCATCAAGCTGCAGGTGCAGATCAAAGAAAAAAAGGCAGAGCTTTCCGAAGTGCAGGCCAAGGTTACCAGCCAGATGGTGATCAATGAAGAGCTTAATAATATCCTCAATGCCGAGATCGATACCGATTATGTGGAATCGGTTGCAAGAGATTTGGGCTATGGCTCCGAGGGCGAGCGGGTATATGATAATATTACTGATGAATGATCCTGAAAAAAGATTTTTCGGGATCATTTTTTTATTGACAATCTTTTTAAATAATAGTATAATAACCTAAATAATAGTAAATGATTTAATCGGCGGCTCTTTTGCCGAGAAAAGAAGTGCATCGTGGAATGATCGGCGCACTTTTGTTTTGCAAATTTGCCCTCAAAAATTCAGGAAAGGATCAAGAAAAGGATGACTTTGAAAAACGCGCTTGTTTATCAGAACGGTCGGATGCAGAAGATGGATTTTTCTTTTGCAGCGGATCAGGCGTCTTTTCTTGGGAATGAGTGTTTCCAAAATCGTAATATTGCTGTTTTCCCCGGCTTTTGCGACGTGCATGTGCATTTTCGTGAGCCGGGCTTTTTTTATAAAGAAACCATCGCAACCGGCTCGGCTGCGGCGGCCGCCGGCGGGTATACCGATGTATGCACCATGCCGAATTTAAACCCTGTGCCCGATACTCCTGCCCATCTTAAGGAGCAGCTTGCGCTGATCCGTGAGCAGGCAACCATCGGGGTGCACCCTTATGGTTCCATCACCATGGAGCAAAAAGGGGAGCGGCTTTCCGATCTTGAAGGCATGGCCCAAGAGGCAATCGCTTTTTCCGATGATGGCCGCGGTGTGCAGGATGAGCAGATGATGCGGGAGGCGATGAAGCGAGCCAAAGCCCTTGGCAAGATCATCGTGGCCCATTGCGAAGATAATAGCCTTTTGAAAGGCGGCTATATTCATGATGGCCCCTATGCCAAAGCCCATGGCCATAAGGGGATCTGCTCCGAGAGTGAGTGGGGCCCCATTGCAAGGGATTTGAAGCTTGCGGAAGAGATCGGCTGCGCTTACCATGTCTGCCATATTTCCGCCAAAGAAAGCGTGGCGCTGATCCGAGAGGCTAAAAAGCGGGGTGTGGATGTAACCTGCGAAACTGCTCCCCATTATCTTTTGATGAACGATAGCATGCTGGAAGAAGACGGGCGCTTTAAAATGAACCCGCCCATTCGGGAAGAGGCGGATCGGCTGGCGCTTCTGGAAGGCCTTATCGATGGCACCATTGATATGATCGCCACTGATCACGCGCCCCATAGCGCCGAGGAAAAATCAAAAGGGCTGGCAGGAAGCCTGATGGGCGTTGTGGGCTTGGAAACCGCCTTTCCCATGCTTTATGAGGGGTTGGTCAAGCCCGGAATTATTCCGCTGGAGCGTATCATCGAGGCTATGGCTATAAAGCCGAGGGCTCGATTTGGGATCCCGATGAATGAGGATTTTTGCGTCTATGATTTAGATGCTGAATATAAAGTAGACCCTGCGCATTTTCAAACCAAAGGGCGGGCAACCCCCTTTGAAGGCGCGAAGGCGGCAGGAAGATGCCTGCTGACTGTGCGGGGCGGTAAGGTTGTTTATAAGAACGAGAGAGGAGAATAAAAATGGCAAAGAGGGAAGATATTAAGAAAATTTTGATTATCGGCAGCGGTCCTATCGTAATCGGTCAGGCTGCTGAATTCGATTATGCGGGCACTCAAGCATGCCTTGCATTGCGGGAAGAGGGCTATGAAGTGGTCCTTTGCAATTCCAATCCTGCAACGATCATGACCGATACCACCATTGCCGATAAGGTTTATATGGAGCCCTTAACTTTGGAGTATGTGGCAAAGATTTTGCGCTATGAGCGCCCTGATGCCATTGTGCCCGGCATCGGTGGCCAGACCGGTCTGAACCTTGCCATGCAGCTTGAAAAGAAGGGTATTTTGAAAGAGTGCAATGTGGAGCTGCTCGGCACCAGCAGCGAAAGCATTGAGCGGGCCGAGGATCGGGAGCTCTTTAAGGAACTTTGCGAATCCATCGGCGAGCCGGTTATTCCCTCGGAGATCACCTATTCCATCGAGGAGGCCAAAGCCGCTGCGGCCCGTATCGGCTATCCTGTTGTTCTTCGCCCCGCCTTTACCCTTGGCGGCACCGGCGGCGGTTTTGCCAATAATGAAGCAGAGCTGGAAGAGATCGGCGCCAATGCCTTTAAGCTTTCTCCCGTGCATCAGGTTTTGATCGAGAAGAGCGTGAAGGGCTATAAAGAAATTGAATTTGAGGTTATGCGGGATTCCAAAGACCATGCCATTACCATTTGCGGCATGGAAAATGTGGATCCGGTAGGCGTCCATACCGGCGATTCTATCGTTGTGGCGCCGATCCTTTCTTTGAATGATAAGGATCTTAAGATGCTCAACGATAGCGCTCTGAAGATTATTCGCGAGCTGAAGATCGAGGGCGGCTGCAATGTGCAGTATGCGCTGAACCCCGAAACCAGCGAGTATTATCTGATCGAGGTAAATCCCCGCGTTTCTCGCTCCTCTGCGCTGGCCTCCAAGGCTTCCGGCTACCCGATCGCACGGGTAACTGCCAAGATCGCGGTTGGCATGGCGCTGGAAGAGATCCCTGTGGCCGGCGGGAATGCGGCCATTGAACCCAAGCTCGATTATATTGTTGCAAAATTCCCCCGCTTCCCCTTCGATAAATTCGCTTCCGCCCCCAATACTCTCGGCACCCAGATGAAGGCAACCGGCGAGGTAATGGGCATTGGTTCCACTTTAGATGAATGCTTCCTCAAATCGGTTCGTTCCTTGGAAACCGGCGTTTGCCATGTTCATCTTGCTCAATTCGATTCCATGACCAAAGAAGAGCTCTTCGATTATATCAAGGAGTTCAAGGCCGATAATATCTATGCGATCGCTCAGCTGCTCCGCCTCGGAGTAAGCGTTGCAGAGCTTCATGAGGCAACCAAGATCACCGAATTGTTCCTTGAATGCTTGGAGCGGATTGTGAAGATGGAAAATCTGCTGAAGGAAAAGAAGGGCGATGAGAAAACCCTTCGCGCCGCCAAGCAGATGGGCTTCTCCGATCCCTTTATCGCCAAGCTTTGGGAAACCAATGAGCTGGCCATCTATCAGCAAAGAAAAGCAGCAGGGATCACCCCTGTATTCCGTATGGTCGATACCATGCATACCGGTAAGTATATTGCTTATCTCTATTCTTCTTATATCGGCGAGAATGATTCAAGGCTCACCGATAAGAAAAAGATTGTGGTGCTGGGCGCAGGCCCCATTCGTATCGGTCAGGGTGTGGAATTCGATTATTCCACTGTGCATTCGGTGCAAACCATCAAAAAAGAAGGCTATGAAGCCATCATCATCAATAATAACCCCGAAACTGTTTCTACCGACTATACTACCGCCGATAAGCTTTATTTTGAGCCCCTCACTCCCGAGGATGTAATGGCGATCATTGATTTTGAGCAGCCGGAGGGTGTGGTTGCTTCTTTGGGCGGCCAAACTGCAATCAATCTGGCAGAGCCTCTGATGAAGCGCGGTGTTAAGATCATCGGCACCGATTGCGAGGCCATCGATAAGGCAGAGGACCGCAATCAATTCGATAACCTTTTGGAAGAGTTGAATATCCCCCGCGCCAAGGGCTATACCGTAACCAATATCGAAGATGGCATTAAGGTTGCCAATGAGATCGGCTATCCCGTTCTTGTGCGCCCCAGCTTTGTGCTTGGCGGCCGTGCCATGCAGATTGTGGCAAAAGATGATCAGCTCCGCGAATATCTCAAAACTGCAGTAGAGATCGATGAAGATAAGCCGGTACTCGTGGATAAATATATTCAGGGTAAAGAGGTTGAGATCGATGCGATCTGCGATGGCAGAGATGTATTTGTGCCCGGTATTATGGAGCTGGTGGAGCGCACCGGTGTTCATAGCGGCGATTCCATCAGCGTTTATCCCACCTTTAGTATCTCCGATAAGGTAAAGGGCATTATTTTGCAGTATGCCAAGAAATTGGGTATGGGCATCGGCATCATCGGCCTGTTTAATATCCAATTTATTGTGGATGAGCAGGAAAATGTATTCATCATCGAGGTGAACCCCCGCTCTTCCCGCACTGTGCCCTTCCTTTCCAAAGCCACAGGCTATAGCCTTGCCGATATTGCCACCGAAGTGATCCTTGGTAAGAGCCTGAAGGAGCAGGGGATCTTTGATCTTTATCCCCCCGAGAAGGAGCGCTATTATGTGAAGGTTCCTGTGTTCTCCTTCAATAAGATCAAGGGGCTTGATGCTTATCACTCCCCCGAAATGAAATCCACCGGTGAGGCCATCGGTTATGATGATAAGCTTTCCCGCGCCATGCAGAAGGCGCTGATCGCCTCCGGTATGACTCTGCAAAATTATGGCACAGTAATCGTTACCCTTGCTGATGAGGATAAGGTGGAGGCATTGCCCTTGGTGCGCCGCTTCTATAATATGGGCTTCAATATCGAGGCCACTATCGGAACTGCCAATTTCCTGAAGGAAAACGGAATTCGCACTCGTGTGCGCGGTAAGCTTTCCGAGGGCAGCGAGGAGATTTTGGAATCCATTCGCGCCGGCTATGTAAGCTATGTGATCAATACCCGCGCGATCCTTTCGGGTATTCATTATAAGGACGGTGGCCCCATTCGCCGCTGCGCGGTAGAAAATGGTGTTACCCTCTTCTCTTCTCTGGATACCGTGAGAATTGTTTTGGATGTATTGGAAGAGATTACCAATAAGGTTTCTACTATTGACGCAAAATAAGGATTGATAAGAAATGAAGCAAGGAATTTATAAAGTCCTGCGCAATGAGAAAATTGCAAAGGATGTATATCTGATGGTGCTGGCGGGGGATACTTCCGCCATCACCGCCCCCGGCCAGTTTGTTAATATTCTGCTGGCGGGCAAATACCTGCGCCGCCCGATCTCGATCTGCGATTGGGATGGGGAGCATATCACTCTGATCTATAAGGTGGTAGGCGGCGGCACCGAGCAGATGAGCGAGATTCCCGAAGGGGAAGAGCTGGACCTGTTGGTCGGCCTTGGCAATGGTTATGATACCGAAAAATGCCCCGAAAATACTCTGCTGATCGGCGGGGGAGTAGGGGTGCCGCCTCTTTATGGCCTTTGCAAAAGATTGATCAGCGAAGGGAAAAAGCCTCAGGTTGTTTTGGGCTTCAATACCAAAGAAGAGGTCTTTTTGAAGGAAGAATTTGAAAAACTCGGCGCCAAGGTTTTGGTAGCCACTGCAGATGGCAGCATGGGTGTAAAGGGCTTTGTTACCGATGCGATGAAGGAGCTTTCCTTCGATTATTTCTGCACCTGCGGCCCGCTTCCGATGTTTCGCGCCATTGAGGGCGCAGTAAGCGTATCCGGTCAATATAGCTTTGAGGAGCGGATGGGCTGCGGCTTTGGCGCCTGCATGGGTTGCTCTTGCAAAACCAAATATGGAAATATGCGGATCTGCAAAGAAGGCCCCATTTTGGAAAGGGAGGAGATCATATGGTAAATACCAAAGTAAGCCTTTGCGGCGTTGAGATCAAAAATCCCATTATCCCCGCCAGCGGAACCTTTGGCTTTGGTTATGAATTTGCCGAGCTTTATGATATTAATGTTTTGGGCTCCCTTTCTTTTAAGGGCACCACTTTAGAGCCCCGCTTCGGCAACCCCACACCGCGCATCGCCGAATGCAGCGAAGGCCTGCTCAATGCAGTGGGGCTTCAGAATCCGGGTGTGGATAAAGTGCTCTCTGAAGAGCTTCCCAAGCTGAAGGCTTGCTTTGCAGGGCCGATCATGGCCAATGTGAGCGGGTTTTCGCTGGATGAATATCGGGAAACAGTGCGTCGGCTGGATCAGGAAGGGGAGATCGCTTGGTTCGAAATCAATGTATCCTGCCCCAATGTCCATGGCGGCGGTATGAGCTTTGGCACCGATCCCGAAGCGGCCGCTTCTGTTACCGCCGAGGTAAGAAAGGTTACCGATAAGCCGATCATCATGAAGCTTACTCCGAATGTAACCAATATCGTTGCGATTGCCAAAGCCTGCGAAGAGGCGGGCGCTGATGGCATCAGCATGATCAATACTCTTCTTGGAATGCGGATCGATCTTAAGAGCAAAAAGCCGATTCTGGCCAATAAAATGGGCGGTTTTTCCGGCCCTGCCATTATGCCGGTGGCGCTCCGAATGATCTATCAGGTTTATGATGCAGTGAAGATCCCCATTGTTGGAATGGGCGGTGTATCCTCGGCGGAGGATGTGATCGAAATGATGCTCGCCGGTGCCACTGCTGTGCAGGTGGGCGCGGCCAACCTGCGGGATCCCTTTGCGGCAAAGAAGATTGCCGAGGATCTGCCCCGCGCTATGGAAAAATATGGAATTTCCGATTTAAAGAATATTATAGGAGGTGCCCACTGATGGGAAGAGATGTTATTATCGCTTGCGATTTTGCAAGTAAAGAAGAAACCTTGAAATTTTTGGATCTTTTCAAAAATGAAGAGCGGAAGCCCTTCTTGAAGATCGGCATGGAGCTTTTTTATGCAGAAGGCCCCTCTATTGTGAAGGAATTGAAGGCCCGCGGCCATAAGATCTTTTTGGATCTGAAGCTTCATGATATCCCCAATACCGTTAAGAAGGCTATGGCGGTTCTTTCTCGGCTGGATGTGGATATGACCAACCTTCATGCTTCCGGTACAATTACCATGATGGAAGGCGCCCTTGAGGGCCTCACCCGCCCCGATGGCAGCCGCCCCTTGCTGATCGCGGTTACTCAGCTCACTTCCACCGATCAGGAGCGGATGGAGCGGGATCTTTTGATCAAGGAGCCTATCGATAAAGTAGTTATGCATTATGCTTCCAATGCGGCAAAGGCAGGCCTCGATGGAGTGGTCTGCTCTCCGCTGGAGGCCGGAAAGGTGCACGATACCTGCGGCAAGAAATTCCTCACTGTTACCCCCGGTGTGCGCTTCGCGGATGGCGATATCGGCGATCAGAAGCGGGTTATGACCCCTGAGCAGGCCAAGAAGATCGGTAGCGATTATATTGTTGTCGGCCGCCCGATCACCGCTGCCGAGGATCCCGTTGCCGCCTATAGAAGATGCGTTGCCGAGTTCTGTGATTAAAATAGGAGGAGATAAAATGGAAGGTTATAAAAGAGAGTTTATTCAGTTTTTAGAGAGCGCAGGCGTGCTCAAATTCGGTGATTTCACCGCAAAAAGCGGCAGAAAGATTCCCTATTTCATCAATGCCGGCATGATCAAAACCGGCGAGGAGATCGCAAAGCTGGGCGAATTCTATGCCAAGGCCTATTTTGAAAAGGTCGGCAATAAGAAAACGGTTCTTTACGGCCCTGCCTATAAGGGCATTCCCATCGCGGTATCGGTTTCTGTTGCCTTGGCCAAGTGCGGCCTTGATGTGCCCTTCTTCTTCAATCGTAAGGAAGCCAAGGACCATGGCGAGGGCGGCATCTTTGTTGGCTATCAGCCCTCTGCCGGCGAAGAGGTTGTTATTGTGGAAGATGTGATCCCCGCCGGCACCGCCATTCGCGAGAGCATGGCTAATCTTTCCGCTTTGGAAGGGGTTAAGGTGGCTGCCACTTTTGTTATGGTCGATCGCAAGGAAAAGGGCCAAGGCGAAAAGGGCGCCATGCAGGAAATTGAAGAGCAGTTCGGCTTCCCCGTTTATTCGGTCGTAGATGTTTATGATATCATCGAGTATCTGGAAGAAGACGAAAAGAATGCTGAAAATGTGGCCAGAATTAAGAATTATCTGGCTGTGAACGGTGCAAAAGCATGAGAAGTCTGATTGATATTTTAGAGCTTTCTGTAGAGGAATTGGATGAGTTGATCGCGGTGGCGGAGGATATTATCGCCAACCCTAAAAAATATCGGGATAGCTGCCGCTATAAAAACCTTGCCCCCCTTTTCTTCGAGCCCTCCACCCGCACCCGCCTTTCCTTTGAGGCGGCGATGTATGAGCTGGGCGGAAATGTATTATCCATGTCCAGCGCAGGCAGCTCCTCTGCCGCAAAAGGGGAGAGCGTTGCCGATACTGCCAAAACAGTAAGTTGCTATGCCGATATTATCGCCATGCGCCATCCCAAAGAGGGCGCGCCTATGGTGGCGGCAATGAATGCTTCCATTCCGGTGATCAATGCCGGCGATGGCGGCCATAATCATCCTACCCAAACCTTGGCGGATCTGCTCACCATCTGGCGGGAAAAGGGCCGCTTTACAGGGCTGACCATCGGCCTTTGCGGCGATTTGAAATTCGGGCGTACTGTCCATTCCCTGATCGCGGCGATGGCAAGATATAGCGGCAATCGCTTTGTATTGATCTCGCCGGAGGAATTAAAGCTTCCCAGTTATGTAAAGAAGGATATTTTGGAGAAAAACGGAATTGAATATATCCAAACCACCGATTTGGAAAAAGCCCTTCCGGAGCTGGATATCCTTTATATGACGCGGGTGCAGAGAGAGCGCTTCTTCAATGAAGAAGATTATCTGCGCTTGAAAGATAGCTATATCTTAACACCCGAAAAATTAAAGAAGGCAAAAGCGGATCTTTCGGTCCTTCATCCCTTGCCGCGGGTGAACGAGATCAGCGTTGGGGTGGATGCCGATCCCAGAGCCGCATATTTCAAGCAGGTGCTGAATGGTAAATATATGCGGATGGCTCTGATTTTGAAGCTTTTGGAGGTGGAAGTATGAAGATCGATTCCATTAAAAACGGGTTTGTAATCGACCATATCACCGCCGGTCGCGGCATGGAGATCTATCGCCTTTTGAAATTGGATAAGCTTTCCTGCCCTGTGGCCATTATTCAGAATGTCCTCAGCAATAAGATGGGCAGAAAAGATATCATCAAAATAGATGGCGATATCCGGCTCGATACAGAGATCCTCGGCTATGTGGATCCCGATGTTACGGTGGATATTATCAAGGATGAAAAGCTGGTGGAAAAGAGAAGAATTGCATTGCCCGAAAAATTGACCAATGTAATCTTCTGCAAAAATCCCCGCTGTATCACTACCACTGAGCAGGAACTGCCTCATATCTTTAAGTTGACCGATAAGGATAAGCGGATCTACCGCTGCATCTATTGCGAAGCAAAGCATTCTTAAATAAAAAAATCCGAGAGCACTTGCTCTCTGATTTTTTTAGAGAAAGATTAATTTTCGCTGCGCAAGAGGCCGTATTGCCCGTCTTTTCTGCGGTAAACAACACTTACCCGATCGGTTTCGCTATCTAAAAACATAAAGAAATTATGATCCAGAAGATTCATCTGCATGATGGCTTCGTCCAGATCCATCGGCCGAAGGAAAACCTCTTTGGTCCGAACCAGATTATAATCATCTTCCCCCTCATCCCATGGATCAAAATCGGGGATCTCATCATAGAGATTTTTGGAAAGGCGGGTTTTATTTTTGCGCACCTGCCGAATGAGAAGATCAATGATCTCGTCCAGCGCCAGCATCTTATCGATGGCGCTGCGCTCCCCGCGGAAGATCATGCCATGGTCCTTGATGGTTACCTCAACAGTAACCTCCTCCCGAACGACAGTGAAGGTAATGGCAGCCTCCGCTTCTGCAGTGAAGAATTTATCCAGTTTGAGCATCTTGCGCTCCACCAACTGCTTTTCTTTTTCGGAAAGGCTCAACTTTTTGGTAACATACGTCGTTTTCATAGAGGGACCTCCTTATTAAATTGGCTTTGAAAAAGCATTCTGCTTTTTCTGATTTTATTATACCATAAGGGGATTCAAAAAAATAGGGGGTCTTGTCGATTTCTATAGCCTTTTACAGGGTGTAGAAATTTAGCAAACTTCCTGAAAATCATTGACATTTTGTATAATAACGGCTATAATAAAATAGTGAGTTGCGATCAACTCATTTTATTTTGCTTAAAACGGGTGTTATCATTCTGAAACGGAGGCATTGACTATGGCAATTTCTGATTTTCCCCGCGTGCTTACCCATTTAAGAAAAGAGATGGGAATTTCCCAAAAAAAGGCAGCGGAAGAGCTTGGAATCTCTCAAGCCCTGCTCTCTCATTATGAAAAGGGGATTCGGGAATGCGGCCTTCTCTTTTTGGTCCGCGCCGCCGATTTCTATGGCGTTTCCGTGGATTATCTTTTGGGGCGCTCCTTGGAGCGGAGCGGAGCTTCCATTCGGGTGGAAGAAGTGCCCGATGAGGATGCGGCCGGTCAGGGCAATCGCGGCGGCAGTATGATGACTGTTCTTAATAAAAAGCTCATCTGCAATTCGGTAACGGTTGTGGAGGCAATTTTGGGCAAGATCGGGGATCGGGATCTGATCAATAAGGTTTCTCTTTATCTGCAGATCTCGGTTTATCAGATGTTTCGCAGGATTTATAATGCCAATGAGCAAAATCCCCAAACCTTTTTTGGCGCCGAGGCCGATTCCTATTCTATGATGTCCGATAGCACCATGAAGAAATTAGAAGCAGAGATCCAAGGCCGGCTGAAGAAAATTTCGCTCCCCGCATTGGATGAAGAGAGCCTTCGGGCGGAATACCCTCTCTTTGCCACTTCTCTTTTGAATCTTCTGCAAAATGCGGAAACCGCTATCGGCGGAAGAAAGAAATAAATAAGAAACTTTTGAGAAATACTTGCTTTTTTTGAAAGAGTCTGTTATACTCTATAGCGATATCTGATCTTTGGAGGAATAAAAGTGGACAACGCAGACAGTTGCGCGGACACCGATTATTGCATTAAAAATAGTTAAATCAAGGCATAGCCGCATTCCTGAATGGGGGATGGGGTTATGTCTTTTTGTATTTTCTGTTTAAAGTATTTTGAAAGGAATTTTTATGGACAGCGACGCGATACTTATCTTAATTATTTTATTCTGTATTATTTTTTCGGCCTATTTTTCGGCCACAGAAACCGCCTTTACCGGCGCCAGCCGTATTCGCCTGAAAAATATGGTGGAGAAAGGCAACCGCAAGGCAAAAAGGGCCCTCAAGCTGATGGATCGTTATGATAGTATGCTCTCCACCATCTTGATCGGCAATAATATTGTGAATATCCTGGCGGCTTCTTTGGCAACCGTTTTGTTCACTAAATGGATCACTAATGGAAGCGGCCCTGCTGTTTCCACTGTGGTCGTTACCGTTGTGGTGCTGATCTTCGGCGAGATCTCCCCTAAAACCCTTGCTAAAGCTAATCCCGAGGCTTTTGCCATGTTCTCCGCGCCTTTCCTTCGGTTTTTGATGGGGCTTTTCCTGCCCTTCAACTGGCTCTTCGGCCTTTGGCAGAAGCTTCTTGTGAAACTTTCCAAGAGTGATGAGGAACATGGTATCACTGAAGAAGAACTCTTGACCATCGTGGATGAAGCGGAGCAAGAGGGCGGCCTTGATGAGCAAGAGAGCGATCTGATCCGCTCCGCCATCGAGTTTACCGAGCAGGAAGCCATCGATATTCTCACTCCGCGGGTGGATCTTGTGGGTGTGCCCCATGATGCTTCCAAGGAAGAGATCGCCAAGGTCTTTGCCGAAAGCGGCTTTTCCCGCCTGCCTGTTTATGAGGATACCATTGATAATATCATCGGTATCATCTATCAAAAAGATTTCCATAACTATGTTTATCATAAAGAACCGGAGGTTCGCTCGATCCTGAAGCCCCCTCTCTTTATTAATAAAAGCAAAAAGATCAATGATCTTTTGCAGGAACTGCAGCAAAAGAAATCCCATATCGCCATCGTTGTGGATGAATTCGGCGGTACTACCGGTATTGTAACCCTTGAGGATATCTTGGAGGAGCTTGTGGGCGAGATCTGGGATGAGCATGATGAAGTGGTGGAAGAGATCCATAAAGAGAGCGATGAGCTTTATTTTGTTATGGCAAGCACCAATATCGATAAGCTCTTTGAAGAGCTGGAGATGGATGATGAGGATCTGGAGGATGCCGATTATTCTTCCGTTGGCGGTTGGGCCATGGATCAGTTGGAGCGGGTTCCCGAAGAGGGCGATACCTTTGAATATAAGCATCTCTCGGTGAAGGTCCTGAGTGTGGATGGTAACCGCGTTGAAAAGCTTCAGATCATCGTTGGCGAGCGCCAGGATGAGGACGAGGAAGACGAAGACTAAATAAAAAATACGGAAAAGCGCATGCTTTTCCGTATTTTTTATTGCTCCTTAATATAATCTCTTGGCGATTGGGCTTGCTTTTTCTTAAAAACCTTTGAAAAATATTGCGGGTCTTTATAGCCGCAGCAAAAGGCGATGTCGTTGATGCCGGTAAAGCCCTGCTTGATGAGAGTGCAGGCGTGCTGAATGCGGATGGTATTGAGGTATTCCGCAATCCCGATTCCGAAAGCCTTTTTAAAAACCGAAGAAATATATTTGGTATTATAAGAGAGCGTTTCGGCAATTTTCGTGATGGAAAGAGCGGGATCAGTAAAATGATCATCGATATATTTTTTGATCCTTTTGGCAGTGCTGCTCTCGTCCTTGGATTTTTGCGGAGCGGCAAGGAGCCTTTTTCCTAAATAAGAAAAGGTATAAAGAAGAATGCTCTCGGTAATGAGCGGAGTCATTTCGGGATGGGCAGTAAGCCCTTGGCGCCAGAAAGGCTCTAATTCCTGATTGTTTTCAAAGTGATAATGGTTTCTTGAGATGCCTAAAAGTTCTAAAAGCTGATTGCCTCGCGCTCCGAGGAAGCTGATATAAAGATAGGAGAAATCTTCTTTCGATTCAATGGAGAATGGGGATCCTGCAAAGGTAAAAAAGAGATCTCCTTTTTTTAAGGGTTGCTCTTTCCCTAATGTATGCAAAATGCCGCTTCCTGCGCAAACATAATGGACTTTATATAAGGATTCTGCTTTCAAGGGCTGAAAGGGTTGCGCTTTCGTTTCCAAAACGAAATGAATCGTTTGCAAGGAATGATAATCCTTATGGAAGGGGATAAAATGACAAATGTTTTCCATAGTAGTTTTCACCTCCGCTTTATTATATCTTCTTTATTTCGAAAAATCAAACTATTTTCCTAAAATATAGGGAAAAATTCCATTGTAATGAAGCAACATTGCCGCTATAATGGAGGCAAAGGAGAGTGATTTACTATGAAAAAAGTCAGAGTAGGTGTTTTGGGTGGCTATCGCGGCTCCAGCATGATCAATTATTGCAAAAGAGCTGATCATGCGGAAGTGGTTGCCATCTGCGATAATAATCCCGAGGTTTTGGCAATCCAAAAGGGAAATGCCAAAGGGATGGATATTACTTTTTACGATAATTTTGAAGATTTTCTGAATCATGATATGGACGCAGTCGTGTTGGCAAATTTTGCCCATCAGCATGCCCCTTTTGCTATTAAAGCAATGAAAAAAGGCTTTCATGTATTCTCCGAGGTTCTGCCGGTGCAGACCATGAAAGAGGCGGTGGAGCTCATTGAGGCAGTGGAAGAGACCGGCATGATCTATGCCTATGGGGAAAACTATTGCTATATGCCCGCTCCTTTCGAGATGAAAAAGCTTTATGAAGAGGGGAGAATCGGTGAGTTCGAATATGGAGAAGGGGAGTATATCCATAATTGCGAATCCATTTGGCATGCCATTACTTATGGAGAGCCGGATCATTGGCGTAATAGAATGTATTCCACCTTCTATTGCACCCATTCTCTTGGTCCTCTGATCCATATTACCGGTCTGCGCCCTGTTTCCGTTGTTGGCTTTGAAGGCGCCGATAATGAGCGCCGCGCCCGTGGTGGCGCAAAAGGCGGCCCCTTTGGAATTGAGATGGTAACTTTGGAAAATGGCGGAATCGTTAAGAGTATCCATGGCGGGCTTTATACCAATTCGGTTTGGTATAGCATCTATGGTTCTAAAGGCAGCATGGAAAGCGGTCGCGAAGCAGTGCGGGATCAAAATGATGGATATATTCAAAATATCAATGTGAAATGGGATGAATATTCCGGCAAATATGAATTTAAAAAAGAAAGCTATCAGCCGCAGCATGGCGATCCCGAGAAGGTTCGGGGCTTTGGTCATGGCGGTTCGGATTATTTCTGTATGTATTATTTTATCGAGAAAATTCTTGGAAATGAAGAGGCGGATATCATCGATGTTTATGAGGCGATGGATATGTTCCTGCCCGGAATGTTTGCTTTTCGCTCTGCTATAAAAGGCGGCATTCCTATGGAGATTCCCAATCTTCGCATCAAAGAAGAGCGGGAAAAATGGCGCCATGATACCGCTTGTACCGATCCCGAAGTTGCAGGTGATATGCTTCTTCCTACCCGAGCAGATGGCACTCCTAAGATAGATCCTGCCGTTTATCAGCGGATGGCGGCCCTTTGGGAGGAAGAAAAGAAAAATAAAGATAGCGGTGGCCATTTGGCGGCAGCAATGAGTCAAGGGACTAAAAAATAATGTATTATTTTCTTGTCATTATTGCGGTGGTGCTGTTCGGCGGATGCTTTGCGCTGAATGATGCCTATCAAAAGCTCCGCTCTTCAAGCCTTGCAGAGAGTATGGCTTTAGGGTTCATTGGTTCTATTGCGGGTCTTGCGATTCTTTTGCCCATGGGGGGCTTCAAGCCGCAATTTACCCTTTTCACCCTTCTGATTGCCCTGCTTTCTGCTCTCAATGGCATGGCCTATACCTTTTGCAGCCTGAAAGCGCTGGAGCGGGTTAATCTTTCCCTCTATTCCCTTTTTGCGATGCTGGGTGGGATGGTCCTTCCTTTTTTGCAGGGAATCATCTTTTATGGCGAGAAGCCGACGCTCCAAAAATTCATCTGCCTTGCGCTGATCGGCGGGGCCTTGGCCCTCTCTATCTCCAAAGAGCAGCGAAAATGCGGCTTTCTCTGGTATGCAGGGATCTTTGTTCTCAACGGCATGAGCGGCGTTCTTTCAAAAATCTTCGCCGCATCAACCCTTGAAAAAACAAGCGCAGAATGGTTCTCCATCTGGGGCGCATTGTTTACCGCCCTTCTTTCGGGTATTCTTTGGCTGAGCTTATCCGGTAAAAAACGAGAGCCTTATTCTTGGAAAGCCTTCGGTCTTGCCTTTGCCAATGGCGGCATCAATCGGTTTGCCAATTTCCTTTTGGTGATTGCGCTGGTGCATTTGGATGCCTCTATTCAGTATCCGATGATCACAGGCGGTGTCATCATTGTCTCCACCGTGATCTGCTTTTTCAGAAAAGAAAAACCAAAGGCAAAAGAGCTTTTGGCGGTTGCATTGTCCTTTATCGGACTTTTGATTTTGGCATTTTAAATAAAAAATCACGTTGCATCGGCAACGCGATTTTTTTAGAATTTGAACATTTTGATGGCATTTTCATCCGTGCACCGCTCGATTTCCTCGGGCGTTGTGCCCCGAATGGAAGCAATCTCTTTGGCCACCTCCGAAAGGTAAAGGGAGCAGTTGCGTTTGCCCCGATGAGGGGTGGGGGCAAGATAAGGGCTATCGGTTTCCAGCATCAGCCGATCCAAGGGCACTGCCGCGGCTACCTCTTTGGCAACTCTTGCGTTTTTAAAGGTAACAACGCCGCCCATAGAGATGGAAAAGCCAAGCTTCAAAACCTCTTTGAGGGATTCCACCGAGCCGCTGTAGCAATGGAAGATGCCGGTATTTTTAGGGTGCTCTTTCAAAATGGAAAGGGTATCCTGAATGGCATCTCTGCAATGGATCACCACCGGCAGATCAAATTCCTCTGCCATCTCCAGCTGGGCATGAAACCATTTCTGCTGGATGGCTTTCGGCATAATATCATAGTAGTAATCAAGGCCGATCTCGCCCACTGCCCGCACTTTAGGGTGCTTCAGCATCTCCCGAATAGGGGAGAGCCCTTGCTCCTCTAAAATAGCGGTATCATGGGGATAGATGCCGATGGCGGCATAGATAAAATCATATTGCTCCGCAAGGGCAAGGGTGCGGCGGCAGGCTTCCATATGGCTGCCGGAATTGAGGATATAGCGGATGGGCCGCTCCGCCATGGCGGAGATCACCGCATCCCGATCCTCTTCAAACCGCTCATCATCGAAATGGGCATGCACATCAATCATCGGATGGTGGCTCCCGCTTCAATGGAATCATCAAGGAAGAGAACCTTCACGCCCTCTTTGGTATCGGCGGCAAGGAGCATTCCCTCGCTCAAGGTGCCCCGCAGCTTGGCAGGGGCAAGGTTATCAACAAGGATAACGGTTTTGCCGATGAGCTCCTCGGGTTTATAATATTGCGCGATGCCGGAGAGCACCTGCTTTTCTTTGCCGCTGCCGTTATCAACAGTCATCTGCAGCAGCTTATCGCTCTTGGGCAGGGGCTGGCAGGTAAGGATCTTGGCGGCCCGCAGGGCAACCTTTGCAAAGTCGTCAATAGAAATAATGGCCACTCCTTCAGGCTTCTTCTCTGCTTTCTTTTCCTCTTTCTTTGCCACCTTTTCTGCGGCCTTCTTTTCTGCCTCTTTGGCAGCGTTGATCTCTGCAAGCTTTTTGGGAATATCAATTCTTGCAAAGAGGATCTCAGGGGCGCTGACCTTGGTGCCGGCCTTCAAAAGACCAAATTCCTTTGCATTCTCCAAGGTCTGCTCGCCGATATTAAGCTGCTTCCAGATTTTCTCGGCAGTCTCGGGCATAAAGGGTCTCAAAAGGGCAGAGGCAATGCGGATGCACTCCAAAAGATTATAAAGAACGGTAGCCAAGCGCTCGTGGTCTCCGTCAGGGCGGCCCAGAATCCAGGGCTCGGTTTCGTCAACGTATTTATTGGCGCGGCGCAAGAGGGTGAAGATATCGTCGATAGCATCGGCGATATGGGCCTCATCCATATGAGCCTCCATCTTGGCAGGAGTTTCTGCGGCAACCCGCTTGAGATCGGCATCCAATTCAGTTTCTGCACCGGTGGTTTTGATCTCGCCGCCGAAATATTTATTGGTCATCGCTACAGTGCGGTTGACCAGATTGCCGAGGATATTGGCAAGATCGGTGTTGATCCGCTCCATCATC
Source organism: Eubacteriales bacterium (assembly GCA_045544255.1). Taxonomy (GTDB): domain Bacteria; phylum Bacillota; class Clostridia; order Oscillospirales; family QAKW01; genus QAKW01. The sequence goes on from JAZPYP010000029.1 coordinate 18,495, forward strand.
AGCTCATAAGAGATAAGGCCATCGTTGGCATAGGGGATCTCATGGAGCACATAATAGCGCACTGCATCAACCCCGAAAAGATCGGCCAGATCATCGGCATAAAGAACATTGCCCTTGGATTTGCTCATCTTGCCATCGCTCATGATCAGCCAAGGGTGGCCGAATACCTGCTTTGGAAGCTCTTCGCCCAAGGCAAGCAGGATGCAGGGCCAATAAATGGTATGGAACCGCACAATATCCTTGCCGATGAGATGCATATCGGCAGGCCAATATTTCTTATATTCTTCGGTATGATTTCCTTCGGGATCATAGCCTGCGAAGGTAATATAGTTGGAGAGGGCATCGATCCAAACATAAACAACATGGCCGGGATCGAAGGTAACGGGAATGCCCCAGTTAAAAGAGGTTCTGGATACGCAAAGATCCTGCAGACCGGGCTTGATGAAATTATTGATCATCTCATTCTTGCGGGCAGGGGGCCAGATGAATTCGGGATGAGCCTCGATATGCTCTTCCAGTTGCTTGGCATATTTGGAGAGACGGAAGAAATAGGCCTCTTCCTTGGCAGGATGCACCTCTCTGCCGCAATCGGGGCATTTTCCGTCAATAAGCTGGCTTTCGGTAAAGAAGGATTCGCAAGGAGTGCAATACATTCCTTCATAGCAATCCTTATAGATATCGCCCTGCTTATAGAGCTTTTCAAAGATCTGCTGGATCTTCTTCTCATGGGCGGGATCGGTGGTGCGGATAAAGCGATCATAGGTGGTATTCATCCGATCCCAGATGCGCTTGATCTCGCCGGCCACATTATCCACAAACTCCTGCGGAGTAATCCCTGCCTCTTCAGCCTTTAATTGAATCTTTTCGCCATGCTCATCGGTGCCGGTCTGGAAATAAACATCGTAGCCCTGCATTCTTTTGAAGCGGGCGATGCTATCGGCAAGAATGATCTCGTAGGTATTGCCGATATGGGGCTTACCGGAAGTATAGGTAATGGCGGTAGTAAGATAATATTTTTTAGACATAAATACACGCAATCCCTTCATATTTTTACTCTTCTTAACATTTTATCATAATCCTTTTTTATTTTCAATAATAATTTATTGATAATTTAGGGTTGAAAAACGTCGTCATTTGTTGTAGAATATGGAAGAAAACAATATATAGAAGGGAATATACAAAAATGAAAGAAATTTTAGTTGAAATGTCTGCCCGCCATGTTCATCTTACTGCCGAGGCAGTAGAGATCCTTTTCGGCAAGGGTGCCACTCTTACCGAGAAGAGAGAGCTTTCCCAGCCCGGTCAGTACCTCTGCGAAGAGAGAGTTGAATTGGTTGGCCCCAAGAAGTCGATTGCCAATGTGAGCGTTCTTGGCCCCACTCGTCCTGAAAATCAGGTAGAGGTTTCCTTGACCGATGCCCGCACCCTTGGTGTTGATGCCCCTGTTCGCATGAGCGGTGATGTTGCAGGCAGCGGCGCTGTTACTGTGAAGGGCCCCTGCGGCGAGATTACTCTGACCGAAGGTGTGATCGCTGCCAAGCGCCATATCCATATGATCCCCGAAACTGCTGAAAAATGGGGCTTGAAGGATGGCGATATCGTCAGTGTTAAGATTAAGGGTGAGCGCGAGAGCATTCTCGGCGAAACCGTTGTGCGCATTTCTCCCAAATTCGCCGATGCCATGCATATCGATACCGATGAGGCTAATGCAGTTTGCCTGCCTCGCAACGCCATGGGCGAGATTGTAGAATAAAGATGAATTGTCAAACTAAGTGCAACACTTTTTGATAGAAACATCAAACAAATCTACTGGTTTTTGAAAACCTAAAACTTTTTTGGGCCTGGCGTTAATCAACGCCAGGTTCTTTTTTAATGTTGTTGGACTGACTCTCG
>JAZPYP010000030.1:0-16551 GCA_045544255.1 Eubacteriales bacterium
AGCCCCTTTTTTTGGGGTCGGAAAAATTGTTTGAAACCTTCGTAAGACGAGCCGCGACCATAGGTCGCGGGATACCCGACGGCGTATGTGATACGCCGAGTGGCTCGGTTTTAAGGTAGCAAAGGGCATCCAAATGGGAGAAAATATCGAAATTCGATATTTTCTATCATTATTCTTGGTTTTCTACAGTTTCTTTGTAAAAAGACCTTGTAATCTCCTGCCCTTTGCGGTTCGGACTATTTTTACAGCCCCTTTTTTGAGATTTTAAATTGATTTATTCCAGTTCAAAGGCGCCGGTATAGAGCTGATAATATTTACCTTTTTCGGCAATCAATTTTTCATGGCTTCCCCGCTCGATGATGCGCCCCTGCTCCAATACCATAATAACATCAGAGTTGCGCACAGTGGAAAGCCGATGGGCGATAACAAAAACAGTTCTGCCCTTCATCAGCCGATCCATTCCCTCCTGCACCAAAGCCTCGGTGCGGGTATCGATGGAGGAGGTAGCCTCATCCATGATCATAACCGGCGGATCCGCCACCGCGGCTCTTGCAATGGAAAGAAGCTGCCGCTGCCCTTGAGAAAGGTTGGCGCCATTGGCGGTAAGCATTGTTTGATACCCATCAGGCAACCGACGGATAAAATCATCGGCATTGGCAAGCCGCGCCGCTTCCATGCAGGCCTCATCGGAGGCTTCAGGATTTCCATAGCGGATATTTTCCATTACTGTGCCGGTGAAGAGATTGGTATCCTGCAAAATAACGCCCAAAGAGCGGCGCAGATCGCTTTTGCAAATCTTATTGATATTGATTCCATCATAGCGGATCTTGCCGTCTGCAATATCATAAAAGCGATTGATCAAATTGGTTATAGTGGTTTTTCCTGCGCCGGTTGCGCCGACAAACGCCACCTTTTGGCCGGGCTCTGCATAGAGGGATACATCATGGAGCACAATCTTTTCGGGAACATACCCAAAATCCACATGATCCAGCACTACATCTCCCGCAAGGCGGGTATAGGTTACCGTGCCCTCCGCTTTATGGGGATGCTTCCAAGCCCACATCCCTGTATGCTCCTTGCATTCAATGATCTCGCCATTTTCTTCTCGGCAATTCACAAGGCGCACATATCCTTCATCCTCTTCCGGCTTCTGATCCATCAGAGAGAAAAGCCTTGCGGCGCCGGCCTGCGCCATCACCACTGCATTGATCTGTTGCGAAATTTGGGAAACATTACCGGTAAATTGCTTGGTCATATTAAGGAAGGGCACCACTGCCGCTAAAGTAAGCGGCAGACCGGAGAAGGAAAGATTCGGCACCTTGGCGATCATCAGAGCGCCACCCAAGATCGCCACCGCCACATAAAGCACATTGCCGATATTGCCAAGGATCGGCATCAGCATATTGGCAAAGCGGTTGGCGCTTTCGGCATCCTTAAAGAGCTTTTCATTCAGGGCATCAAAATCCTTTTTGCTCTCTTCCTCATGGCAGAATACCTGCACCACCTTCTGCCCATTCATAATCTCTTCCACAAAGCCTTCCATCTTTCCCACCGATTGCTGCTGGCGGATAAAGAATTTGGCACTGTTGCCGCCTACCTTTTTGGTTACAAGGCTCATGGCGATCACACCGAAGAAGACCAAAATCGTCATCCAAACGCTATAATAGAGCATAATGGATACCACCATGGTTACCACAATGATGGCATTGACCATATTCGGCAAGCTTTGGGAAACCAGCTGCCGAAGGGTATCGATATCATTGGTATAATAACTCATGATATCGCCGGTATGGTTTTGATCAAAATAGCGGATGGGAAGCTTTTGCATTCCATCAAACATTCTGCGGCGCATTTTATCTAAAAATCCTTGGGTAACAATCGCCATCAAGCGATTATAGGTAAAGGAGCAGGTAAGAGAAACCGCGTAGATGCAAAGAAGAGTCAGGGCAATGGCGGCAATCCCGCCAAATACTCCTTCAAGAGCCGCATCGGGGGTAAGCCCTCCTTTAATGGAAGCAAGGGCCTCTTCGATCAACTGCACGGTTTTGCCCATAAAAATAGCAGGCATCGTGCTGGAAACAGCGGTAATCAAAAGGCAGAGAGCCACCACCGATAAATGCACGGGATAATCCTTAAAAAGATAAGAAAGCACCCGCTTCAAAGTTCCTTTAGGGGCCATGGGAGGCTTTTTATTATTCGGCATCTTCCTCACCCCCTTTATTTTGAGAATCATAAACCTCACGATAGATTTGGTTGCGAGCGAGAAGCTCTTTATGGCTTCCGATATCATCGATCCTGCCGCCGTTCATTACTATAATCTTATCGGCTTCCTCCACCGAAGAGATCCGCTGAGCAATAATAATTTTAGTTGTGCCGGGGATTACTTCGCGGAAGGCCTTACGGATCATGGCATCCGTATGGGTATCTACCGCGCTGGTGGAATCATCTAATATCAAGATCTTCGGCTTTTTCAAAAGGGCGCGGGCGATGCAAAGCCGCTGCTTTTGCCCGCCGGATACATTGGCGCCGCCCTGCTCAATAAAAGTATCATACCCATCGGGAAAGCGGCTGATAAATTCATGGGCGCAAGCAAGCTTGCAAGCCTCTTCCAGTTCTTCATCAGTGGCATTTAAATTGCCCCAGCGAAGATTTTCCTTAATAGTGCCTGCAAAAAGGATATTTTTTTGCAGCACTACCGCCACTTCGTTCCGCAGCGTTTCCAAATCATAATCCCGCACATCGCGTCCGCCGACCATTACTGCCCCTTCCGATACATCATAAAGGCGGGAAATCAACTGAATCAGCGTTGTTTTACTGCTGCCGGTGCCGCCGATGATTCCAATCGTTTGACCGGAGGCAATGGAAAGATCGATCTCTTGCAGCGCATATCGCTCAGCCTTATCGGAATATTTAAAGGAAACATTTTTAAATTCAATGCTTCCGTTTGCCACTTCAAAGCAAGGCTCCTTGGGATTTTGGATCAGGCTTTCCTCCTCCAAAACCTCCACAATACGCCGCGCAGACTCCGCCGACATTGTGAGCATCACAAAGATCATCGAAAGCATCATCAGGCTCATCAAAATCTGCATTCCATAGGTGAGCAATGCAGAAAGCTGCCCAACAGTCAGCGCAGAGCTATTGGAAGTGATGACCAATTGAGAGCCGAAAAAGATCACGACCAGCATCACAACATGGAGGCAGAATTGCATCAGCGGATTATTCAGCGCCAAAATCTTTTCGGCGCGGGTGAAATCAGCAGCCACATCCTTGCTGGCATGAGCAAATTTTTCGCTTTCCTGCTCCTCCCGCACATAGGCCTTCACCACGCGCATTCCCTGAATATTTTCCTGCACAGAGTTATTGAGGGCATCATATTTCTTAAATACCTTGCGGAAGATCGGCATAGCCTTTCTGGCGATCATCAAAAGCCCAAAGGCCAAAATCGGCATCACCACCACAAATACCCAAGCCATCTTTCCGCCCATATAGAAGGCCATAATGAAAGAAAAGATCATCATGAAGGGAGAGCGAAAAGCGGTGCGCACCAGCATCATATAGGCCATCTGCACATTGGCCACATCGGTGGTCAGGCGGGTAACCAAGCTGGAAGTTGAAAAACGGTCGATATTGCCAAAGGAAAACCGCTGCACACTATAAAAAAGATCTTTGCGAAGATTTTTGGCAAATCCGCAGGCGGCAGTGGCGCAAAAATGCCCCGCAAGAGCGCCGCAGCTCAAAGAGAGCGCCGCCATTATAACAAGCAAAAGAGCATATTTCAAAAGCACCTGCATATCGCAATTGCCCTGAATTTCATTCACAAGCTCTGCTGTCATAAAAGGCAGAATGCATTCCAGCACCACCTCGATCATCACAATCAAAGGCGATAAAATCGATGCAGTTTTATATTCCCGAATGCTTCGGGCAAGTTTTTTAATCATTAATAACCAAGCTCCTCATTAACTAAAATAACCTTGATCCGCCCTGCATGGCGCTGAGGGCCGCTGATCAGATAATTGCAGCAGATCCGCCCCTCGCCGCCGCAACCGGCGGTGATAGAGCCTTCTGCGCCCTTGCAGATTCCAAAAGATGCGCAATAGGTTTCGCAGGAAAGGCGCTTTGCATTTTGGGGCGCCGCGATCCGCTTGATCCGCTTAAGGCCTTCCTCTGCATTTTCCACCAATTTATTCACTCCTGCAACCACAATCACGCTTTCGGGCCCATAGCAGATCGCCGCAATGCGATTGCTATTGCCATCCACATTGATAAGCTCCCCTTCTTCGCTGATTGCATTGGCAGAGGTAAGATAAGCATCGGCAGAAAGGGCTTTAATAAAGATCTCTCTCGGATCTGCGCCCTTTGCATAGCGATCCAGATATTCGTAGTCCCCGTTGCCAAGAAGCTCCGGCGCTCCCACTTCCTTCAAGGTTTCAGATCCGCCCACAGAAACGCTGCAGCCCTTCTTAAGAAGCTTTTTCAGCAGGGGGACCACCTCTTCCTTGGTCTCAAGAAAATAAGGCTCAAAACGGTTTTTTTCGAGGTTTTTCAATGCCTTTTCAATATTCATCTTCTTCAAAAATCCTTTCAATTCTGATGCATCTTTCAAAATATGGGCGCCGGTTTTTTCAAGCACCGTTTGGTGCTGATGGCCTTTCGGGATCAAAACGCTCACTCCGCCCACATAAGCGGCCATTTCATGATCAGTGGTAAGATCCCCAACGAACAATACATTTTTTGCGGCAATTCCCTGCTCCTCAAGGTAGGCCTTGGCTTGATCCTTCTTGCTGCCTAAATTGCGATCGGGGCGGCCCATGATCTTTTCAAAAAATTTCTCAATGCCCCGCTCCCTCGCCTGCTCTTCCAAAACCGCTTGATGGAGAGAGGAAAAAAGCAGCTGGCGATAGCCCTGCCCCTTAAAATAAGCAAGAGCCTCCAAAACCTCCGGAAAGATGGGCCGCGCCACCTTGGCGCATTCCACTTGGAATTCGGCGCTCACTTCAGGAAGCCGCTCCTTTTGCATATCAAAGCCAACGCTTTCATAAAAGGCTTCCAGCGGCATAATAAGATTCTTTTCATACCACTCTCTTGTAATGGAGCCGAGATTGCGGCGCGCCATCATCTGATTTACCGCTTCTACCGAAGCGGCGCAATCATCTAAAACAGTGCCGTTGAAATCCCAAATAATCGTATGGATCATTGAATAATCCCCCTATATTGATAAAACAAAAAGACCGAAGGGAAGCCCCTCGGTCTTTTAACTTATTTGTCAAGATTAAATCTTTTCTTAAATCTGTCAACACGGCCGCCGGTATCTACCAGCTTCTGTTTGCCTGTAAAGAAAGGATGACACTTGGAACAAATTTCAACCTTGATCTCGCTCTTGGTAGAACGGGTCTCGAAAGTGTTGCCGCAGGCGCATTTTACCACAGCCTTGTCATAATTGGGATGAATCCCTTCCTTCATGCTTTTCACCTCTCCTTCGCTTTATTACCCAAGTATATTACCATACTTATTTTATAAAATCAAGACTTTTTTTCAAAAAAGTAATTTTTTTGATCATGCTTCCTCGCGGGAAGGCATTTCAACGGTTTCCCGATAATATTTATCGGAAGGAATCTCGCCATCCAGTTCATAAAGAACCTGAATATAGGCATTATTTTGAGTTCTTCTTGCCGCACCGGTTACCGCCACATCCCGATCCATAAAGATCAGGCCCATGGAATGCTCGCCCATCGCCGCATCATAAACCTCTTCGGCCACCTTTGTGGGCTTATCCAGACTTTCTTTTCCGATCCCAAGCTGATGGGCGCTGTTATCGCCCCAGGCATAAAGATCTCCATCAGCGGTGAGGGCCGCGCAGGAATATTCGCATACTGAAATTTTGGAGATTCCTTCCAAAACCTTCATGTAGGTTGCATAATCCCGATCATCTTCGGTTCCGAGCTGCCCTAAATGGTTGCGGCCGGCGGTATAGACATCGCCATCCTTTGTCAGCACAACGCTGAAATATTTCCCCGCCTTTGCCTCCTTCACTCCGCTCATCAGCTTGGTGGGAGTGGCGCTTTGGGCGGTGGTACGGTTACCCATTTCGGAATAGCTATTATCGCCCACACCATAAAGATTGCCATAAATATCCACTATCAAAGCATGGGTGGAACTCACTGATACACTCTTTACATTTTCCAGCACTGCGCTTCCCTCCAAGCGGTTGCGCTCGGTGCCATCGCCCAAAAGGCCGAAGGCATTATAGCCCACAGAATAAAGAGTGCCGTCTTCAATATAAAATAAATTATTGCTGCTGCCGTCGAAGAAACTGCAATTTTTGGAGCGTTCTTCTCCATCAAAACTGCTGCTGTTTTTTTCATAGCGCAGATATTCAAAGGCGCCAAGAAGCTTTAGCCTTCCTTTTTCGGAGCGCACAGCCAGAAAATCCTTTCCGCCTGCCACCTGCACCGCCTTTTCATAGCAAAGCCCTTCTTCATAGGAAAGAGCGCCCTCTTCATCTTCGATCGCCAGATAGCCATAGATCTGATTTCTTCCGTTTTTAATATAATAATCATCGCCTGCGGCAAAGATGGCATCGGGAAGGGTTTCGTAGGAATTATTTTGCTGATAAGCCTCGGCGGGAGTGCCCTCTGCAATAAAGGTCTTCGGTTGGGCCACCCCGCGCCCGCCTGCCACCTGCAGAATGATCCCCGCCACCAAGAAGAGCGCCGTTGCCATTCCGTAAAGCTTTCTGCGGCCCAAGATCTTTTGCCGCGTTTTCAGGCTCTTTTTCTTCAGCGGCTTTGCAAAATTAAGCAAAAGCAGCAAAATAAAGATGCCGGAAAAAATGAAACTGATTGTTGCAAAAATTTTCAGCATTATTCCGCCTCCTTGATTCGGGCAATGGCCTTAAAACCATTCCCCTTGCTCTCTGCACCGAGCCGCCAATCCCGCCGATCTCCGGCGCCGAGAATGGAGCCATCCTCTAAAAGAAGCAAGGTGCATTCTCCGCCGGCAGAAAGGGAAGCCACTCCGCCATATACCGCCTTTGGTGCCGCGCAATTTTTGCGGTTTCCTGTGCCCAGTTGGCCAAGATGATTTTCGCCCCAAGCATAAAGCTCTCCTTCCGCCACTGCGAAGGCGGAATGACCGGCGGCATAAACGGCGCTAACCCCTTCGGGAAGCTCCACTTGGCCAAAAGCACCGCTCTTTTTTAGCTCGATCTTGCCCTCTTCTTCCTCTTCCTTCTTCTCTTCTTTTTCTTTATTTAATTCTTCCAATTCCTTTTCGGAAAGCTCCTCGATGGTTTTGCGGCCAAGCTGCCCAAGGGAATCGTTGCCGGCGGTCCAAACAGTGCCATCCTTTTTAAGGATCATCAGAAAATCTTCCCCCGCTGCCATATCCTTGCAGCCGGATGCGATCTTAACCGCCGCCTTGCGCACCTTCAGATCGCCTTTTGCAAATTGGCCATAGGCATTATTTCCAATGCCATAAACCTCGCCGCTTTCATTTAAATAATAAACCGAGCGCGCAGTCATCACCACTTTTTTCACATTGGATGCAAGCTTGCCGCCAATATGGCGCATCTCGTCGGCATCGATCCCAAGCTGCCCATAAGTATTTTTGCCCCAAAGGTAAAGATTTTTTCGCTCGGTGATCAGCGCCGCTGCGCATTCTCCCAAAGAAAAATCCGAAACATCTGTTTCGATCTTGGTAAACTTTTCAACCTTTTCCCCTTTGGCGCCGATAATAAGGCCATTCTTATTATCACCCTTGCCATAGAGGGCGCCATCCTTGGTTAAAAGAAGGGTGGTTTCCCCAACGGTTGCAATCTTTTTTGCGCCCTTATAAAGGCGGCCCTCTTCGTCCAGAGCGGTCATGGGCAGAGCGCCCCAACCGTAAAGATCGCCTTCTTTGGTGATCGCATAGTTATTTCCGTCGCCCGCGAAAACGCCTGCCACTTCTCCGATCACTGCCGCAGGCGCCATCACATTTTCCTTCTCGCTCTCCTGATTGCTCAGTTCTTTCTCATGGGCACGGTTCTCATATAAGAGCACCAAACGGTTCCCCAACAAGGCTCCGCCGACAACAACCACAAGCCCCACCACCATCAGCCAAGTGGCCAGCGGGGAAAGGCCGCCGATTTTGCGAAAGGCCGCCTTTAGGGGATTTGTCTCGCCGCTGATGCCTTTTGCATTGGGCAAAAAGCAAACAATGCCAAAGCCCAAAATACCAAAAAAGAGCGCAAGCCAGCCCCATCTGCGCCGCCGCCCTTTCAGGGCCGCGATCCGCACAGTGAAAAAGATGCAGCTAATCGTATAAAAATAAAAGATCAGCGCACCGATGATCAACCAAGCATATTCTGCCATGGCACATCCTCCTCAAAAATCCTTTGCTCATTCTGCCTTTGCAGGCTCATCCTTTTCTATCTCAATGGGGAACGAAATGGTAACCACAGTGCCCACATTTAAGGTACTCTCGATCTCTAAAGCGCCGCCGTGAAGCCGCATGATCTCGTCGGAAACACCAAGCCCGATGCCGCTGCCGCGCTTTTGAGAGCTTCCTTTATAGAACATATCTTTAATATGGGGCAGATCCTCTTTGCTGATGCCTTCCCCAAAATCTTCAATAATGAAGAGGGCTTTTTTCTCTTCAATGCGGGCGGCGATCTCGATGCGGCCCCCCTCGTGAGAATGCTTGATCGCATTATCGATAACATTGAAGAATACCTGCTTCACCCGATCCTTATCCACAAGAGCGGGAATATCAGTCTCTTCAGGAATATATTCAATCTGAATATTTTCGCTCTTCGCCCGCTCACACATCATGAAAACAGTTTCTTCGAATTCTGCCAAAAGATCTGTCTGCTCCACAGTAAGCTTCATATTGCCATTTTGCAATCTCGACATATCCAAAAGCTCTTCCACCATTTTGGAGAGCCGCTCGGTTTCACTATAGATGATCTCCACCCCGCGCTTGGTTGTGCTATCCATCTTCTCGGAGCCGGCCAGCATGGTTTCGGTCCAGCCGCGAATGGCGGTTAAGGGGGTGCGCAGTTCATGGGAGATGGAGGAGATAAATTCATTCTTCAGCCGCTCGGTTTGGGAAAGCTCCTCTGCCATGGTATTAATGGTGCGCCCCAAAAGGCCGATCTCATCGTTCTTTTCCTCGAATTTTACCCGCGCGGTCATATTGCCCTTGGCGATCTCTCTTGCAGTATCATTAATAAAGCCAACCGGAAGCACAATGGATTTAATAAAATAGGTGCCGGTAAACGCAGTAAGTAAAATAATGAAGGCCCCAACGCCAACAATCATCCAATTAATGCTCATCAAGGTGCGGTCTACCTGCTTTAAAGACGACATCATGCGCAAGGTCCCCACCTGAATGCCATTATCGGTATAAAGGGGCATCGAAACGCTCACAACCTGCTCCCCCGACGGCTCATATTTCCCGATCCATCGCGCAGTTTTCCCGTTGCGGGCCTGCAAAAGATCTTCCGTTTCGATCAGGCTTTCGATCTCGAATCCGGTAGAGGAATAAACACTGTTGCCGCTCATGGAGGCTACCTGCATCTCCATAATGCTCTTATCCTCAAAATCCTCAACCATTGCCATCAGCCCCGCCGATACGCTGCGGTATTCAGGGTAGATATACTGCTCAAAATATTTTGCCATATATTCGCCGCTGGCTTTCAAGGTGCTGACACAGTTGGTATAATAGAAATTCTGAATGATAGCGCCCATTACGGTAAAGATCAGCACCACCACCAAAAGGGTGACTCCGAATACATTCAAAAGCCATCGGCGGGTAATACCGGTGAAAATATGCTTCCGCACCACATCGATCCAAAGGGGCACATTCTCGCGAAGATATTCGATCCGCTCTTTGATTTTTTCAATAAATTGCTGCTTATTCATTGCCCCACCGATAGCCATAGCCCCAAACAGTTTGGATATAGGTCGGATGGGAGGGATCATCCTCGATCTTCAGCCGCAACCGCCGGATATTAACATCAACGATCTTATGCCGATCGCCGCCGAAATTATCGCTCCAGACCTTCTTGAAAATCTCTTCTCTTGAAAAGGCTTTTCCGGTGTTTTCCAAAAAATGCTGCATCAGCTGGAATTCCACCTGCGTTACTTCCACCTTCTTGCCATTCTTCTCCAAGCGATGGCTCTTGGTATTCAGCACAAAGGGCCCATCCTTCAGCTCATTACTGTTTTCCACCGGATTGCCCTTCATCAACTGCACTCTGCGATAAAGGCTATCCACCCGCACAATCAGCTCCAGCGGGGAGAAAGGCTTTGCCACATAATCATCCGCACCGTTCATCAGCCCTGCAACCTTATCGTTTTCCTGAGCCTTGGCGGTAAGCATAATAATGCCCACCTTTTGATTGGAAGCGCGAATGGTTTTGCAAACCTCCAGCCCATCGATCCCCGGCAGCATCACATCCAAAACCGCCACATCGATATCCGGATTTTGGTCAAAAAGCACCAAGGCATCTTCGCCGGTGGCGGCCTCAATGGTTTCATAGCCGGCTCTCTTTAAATTCAGCACCACAAACCCGCGGATCGCTTCTTCATCTTCTAAAACCAATACTTTTTTCATCATTTCTCACCTTTATATAATAAAGTCTAATTTTTAACTGATAGCTTCAAAAAGCCCATAGATCTGGGTATAGGTAACCTCAAAGGAATTATCTGCCTCGCAATAAACGGTATAGACCCGATCGCTATCGGTATAAAGCTTTCGCCATCCCTTGCGGATCAGATCCTCGGAAAACTCCGCCAATCCATAAATGCGAATAGTAAAGAGAAGCTCTCCTTTTCTGCTCTTAAAGAGGAAAGAGCGATCGTTATCCTCCGGCCGCTCAACAGTCAGCCCCCCTTCCCATTCTTCGGGAATGGATATGGCAAAATTTTCATTCACATTCATAAAGCTTTGGGAAACAGGAGAGAGTACCTGCCCATCATAGGCATTCCATTGAATCAAATATAGATTTTCTGCCACCCCATTGCGCTGATAAGCGGGAAGAGGCAGCTCGGTGGGCACCTCCATCGCCCCATCCTTATCGACATCTCTGCAATAGATCGCAGTATAGCGCAGAGTGCTCATTTCCACTTGATTGATCAACTCGTTGGAAAGGCGCCCCTGCTCATTAATGACCAAAACTTCGGTTGCATATTGGCCGCCCTCTAATTGCTCATCTACAAAAACCGCCGGAAGATCGCCTTTGATCTTGCCCGGTTGAATGCTTAAATAATCCACTGCGCGGTCATTCATGGTCGCAGTGTTGACCACCCCGATGGTGCCGCCCATCTCGCTGATCAAAGAAGCGGTAATCACGCGGGTTTCGGCATTGCGGCTCACCACAACCAAAGCATCCGGCTTCCCTTCCAAAACAACAAATCGGGTATAAAGCCCTGCATGGCAGCTTTTGGCTTTGCGGCCCTTCAAGGTGAAGATCTCGAAGCTTCCGTCGGCCTCGGTTAAATATTGCCAACCCACGATCAACTCCGCAAGGCCATCGCCATCTAAATCCCCAAAGGCTACTCTGCCAACAGAAGAGGCGTTGCTTTTGCCTTTGCCGAGAATGCGCCAACCCTCATCAGCGCTTTCCATCACCAAAAAGCCAAGGCTCCCTTCAGCGCGATAGAAGCAGACCGCTTCGGTCTCGCCATCGCCGTTAAGATCCTCGGAGATAATGCCGGTGCGGTAGGAGCCCGCTTGGGGATAAACCAGCTCATAGCTTCCGCCGATGGCCTCCCGAATGGCACCGGTCAGCGCCTCCCGCCCAACGCTCATGGCCGGAGGGGTAAGCATGGTGCCGATCTCGCCGCCGAAGGAGCAGCCCGAAAGCATCAGCGCGATAATCAATAAGATTGATAAGAAAATATTTCTTCGCATAATTACTCCATTTTAATGTATTATAGTTATTATACCTTCTATTAATATAAATTGCAAGGTTTGAAAGAAAAATAAAAAAGGTATTTACTTTTTGAAAAGTTTGTAGTATAATCTTCAAATGTCAGTATCGAGCGGGGCAAAAGTTCTGCTCTAACCAAGCTTAGGTATGCGCCTCTCACCGGGCGGTGCCCCAGTTTGGCCGGACAAATCTTTAGAAAGGTGAGTAAATAGCAATGCTGAAGAAAGAAATCAAAGATTCTGTAATCGCAGCCAATAAGCTTCACGATTCCGATACCGGTTCTCCCGAAGTTCAGATCGCGATCCTGACTGCAAGAATCAACGAGCTGACTGAGCATCTCAAGCAGAACCCCAACGACCATCATTCCCGTCGCGGTCTGCTGAAAATGGTTGGTAACAGAAGAAATCTTCTCAACTACCTGACCAAGACCGATATCAATCGTTATCGTGCGATCATCGAGAAGCTCAACATCAGAAAGTAAGTTCAAAAAAGCAGGCGGAGAGAGGAAGAAGATTCCTCTTTCTGCCTCTTTCCCATTTTGGGAGCGGCAAATTTAGCAGTTAATCGAGAAGTTTCGGCTTTGAAACTTTTGGATTAAGTGCTAAAATGGTCCCTCTTGAAATGGGAGAAAAAATTCAAGAAGGAGAAAATTTAAAATGTACGAAAACCACAAAATTTACAAAACTGAATTTGCCGGTCGCCCCCTGATTGTGGAAACCGGCAAGTTTGCCCAGTTGGCCAACGGTTCCGCTTTGGTGCGCTATGGCGATACCGTTATTTTGGCCACTGCCACCGCCGCTGCAAAGCCCAGAGACGGGATCGATTTCTTCCCCCTTTCTGTGGACTTTGAAGAGCGGATGTATGCTGCCGGTAAGATCCCCGGCGGATTTTTGAAGAGAGAGGGGCGCCCCTCTGAAAAGGCGATCCTGAGCAGCCGCGTTATCGACCGCTCCATTCGCCCCCTCTTCCCCAAGGATATGCGCAACGATGTGAATGTGAACCTCACTGTTATGGCAGTGGATCAGGATTGCCTTCCCGAAATCGTTGGTATGATCGGCGCTTCTATCGCCCTTTCTATCTCCGATATTCCCTTCAACGGCCCCATCAGCGGTGTTTCCGTTGGCTTGGTAGACGGCGAGATCGTATTGAACCCCACCGAGCAGCAGAGAGAGGAATCCTTGATGGCAGTAACCGTTGCTTCCACCGAGAAGAAGGTTACCATGATCGAAGCAGGCGCCAAAGAGGTTCCTGAAGATAAGATGCTTGAAGCCATCATGACCGGTCATAAGGCCAATGCCGAAATCATCGCTTTCATCAATAGCATTGTGGCTGATCTTGGCAAAGAGAAATTCACCTTTGAATCCTATGAAGTTCCCGCCGATCTCTTCGAGGCTGTTAAGGCCTTTGCCGAAGAGGATACCAAGGCCGCTCTCGTTGTTTATGAAAAGCAGGAGCGGGATCAGGCCATCGCCGCGGTTACCGCCAAGGCTCATGCTCATTTCGATGAAGAGCTGGGCGAGAGCGCTTCCTTGGTTGATGATTGCATGTATAAGCTGCAAAAATATATTGTTCGTAATTGGATCTCCGAAGAGGGTAAGCGCGTTGATGGCCGCGGCCTCAATGATATGCGTCCTCTTTGGGCTGAAGTTGATCTTCTCCCCAAGGTGCATGGTTGCGGCCTTTTCGCCCGCGGCAAAACTCAGGTTATGACTGTTTGCACCCTTGGCATGGTAAGCGAAGAGCAGCTCTTGGATGGGCTGGATAATGTGGAAAGCAAGCGCTATCTCCATCATTATAATATGCCTTCCTTCACCGTTGGCGAGGCTCGCCCCTCCCGCAGCCCCGGCCGCCGCGAGATCGGCCATGGCGCCCTTGCAGAGCGCGCGCTGGAGCCTGTGATCCCCTCCACCGATGTCTTCCCCTATACCATTCGTTTGGTTTCCGATGTTCTGACCTCTAATGGCTCCACTTCTCAAGGCGCTATCTGCGGTTCTACCCTTGCTCTGATGGATGCAGGCGTGCCCATCACCGCTCCCGTAGCCGGCATTTCCTGCGGCCTCATCACTCGGCCCGACGATAGCTTTGTTACCATGGTTGATATTCAGGGTATCGAAGATTTCTTCGGCGATATGGACTTTAAGGTAGCAGGTACCAAAAAGGGTATCACCGCTATTCAGATGGATATTAAGGTTGATGGTTTGACCGAAGCGATCATCTCCGAGGCTCTTACCAAAACCCGCGATGCGCGCTATCATATTTTGGATAACGTTATTGCTCCTGCCATCGCCGCTCCCCGCGCTGATGTGAAGGATTGGGCGCCCAAGATCATCACTCTGAAGATCCATCCCGATAAGATCCGCGAAGTAATCGGTACCGGCGGTAAGGTGATCCAGAAGATCGTTGCTGATACCGGCGCTAAGATCGATATTGAAGATGATGGTTCTGTATTCATCTCTGCCTCCAATCCCGCCTCTTCCAATAAGGCGCTGGAGATTATCAAGGGCATTGTTTTTGAGCCCGAAGTTGGCCAGATCTATCGCGCTAAAGTTGTGAAGATCATGGAATTCGGCGCATTTGTTGAATTCGCTCCCGGCAAGGAAGGCTTGGTTCATATCTCCAAGCTGGATACCAAGCGGGTTGAAAAGGTTGAAGACCTTTTGAGCGAAGGCGATGAGATCTGGGTGAAGTTTATGGAGGTTGATTCCAAGGGCCGCTATAATCTTTCCCGCAAGGATGCTCTCCTTGATATGGAAAAAGCCGCGCAGGAAAATAACTAAATTTTAGATAAATAAAAAAGGCTGAAAAAATTTTTCAGCCTTTTTTTATTTGATAGATGCAAAAAATTCTCGATTATATTGCACTCTGGGATCCTTTGGCGCATATTGGGCCGCCCTTTCATTCCATTGCTCCGCTTCCTCTGCTCTCCCTTTCTTCCATGCGCAAAAGCAAAGCTGCAAAGCAGGATAAAGCCCATATCGATCCTTTAAAATAAAACCCTCATGGGAAATAGGGCATTCCATGGCGGAACGAAACCAAAAGGCCGCCGCATCATTCTCTTCCCGCTCCAAAAATAGATCCCCGATGGCGCAACATAGTTCTCCCCTTGGTGCTCCATAGAAAAGAGCGGATAAAAGCATTTGCAATGCTCCGTCCGGATCCCCTTGGGCTCTTTTGCATTCTGCAATCAAGCGGATCGCTTCAAGGCGGTCCTCGATCCAAAGATTTTGCTCAAGAGCCTTCTCAAAGGCGGCCACCGCCTCGGAAAATCGCTGATGCTCCATCAACTCTCGGCCAAAATAGTACTGTTCGCGTGGTGTAAATTTACACCCCTTGGCCAACTTTCCCTCATAGATCCGCAAATTCCGCAAGGAATCGCGGGGCTTTTCCTTTTGGTGGCAGATGATAATCGGGCTATATAAAATGCTGCCTTTCGGAGCAATCACCTCATGAACAGCCCCTTCCCATCGAAATCCCCCTCCTCTTCTCAATAATCGCTCCCGATAAAAGCGAAGGGCATTTTCATCCTCCAAAGGGCCCATGCGATATTCCATCATCACCATATCTGCATGGGATGGCAGCGTTTTTTTCAGCTCCAATAATTTTTTCAGGCTTTCAGCGGGAATAAGATCATCGGCATCCAGCCAAAGGATATAATCCATTGTTGCTTTCGAAAAGGAGAAATTGCGGGCGGCGGCAAAATCATTGATCCACGGAAAATCATAAATCTTTGCTCCGAAAGATTTTGCAATCTCTTTGGTACGGTCCTCGCTGCCTGTATCGGCAATAATAATCTCATCCACTCCATCAGCAATGGAAGCAAGGCATCTTCCCAGCACCGCCTCTTCATCTCGCACAATCATGCATAATGAAATTGTTATCATATCATTCCCCATCAGTGGGCCCGCCCCATCAGAGCGGGCCCACCTTTATTTCAGTTTTGAGCGATTAAATTTCCCCGATTTTCTGAACGGTCAGTGAAGATGCGGAAAGTTCGTAATCCGCGCCGTCTGCTATCACCTGCAGGGTTGCCGGAGCGGTCTGAACCGCAAAGGGGATCCTGAAGGAAATTGTTGCGGTTTCAGCAGCGCCGGCAAAGGAGACCGTTGCCTCCCCACCGGGGACAGGGCTACCATTCAAATAAAGGGTTGCCTGCAGGGTGGCCGGAAATGCAGCAAGATCCGAGGGGGAAGCAGTAGTTTGAAAAGAGGCCGTATAATACCCCTCTTCCTCAATTGCAACCTGCGAAGAGCCATCGGCATAGCTTAAAGCGGTTCCCAAAAGAATCGGCGTAGTTGCAAAAGATACAGCGCCTCCGGCAGAAGAAAGTTGAGCGGCTTCATTTAAGGCCAGCAAAGCATCAACTTCTGCTGCAGGGCCGGTAGCGCCTGTAGCACCGGCAGGACCAACGGGACCGGTAGCACCTGTAGCACCAGCAGGACCAACGGGACCGGTGGCGCCTGTGGGGCCGGTGGGACCAACGGGACCGGTGGCGCCTGTAGCACCGATAGGACCAACGGGGCCGGTAGCGCCTGTAGCACCGATGGGGCCAACAGGACCGATAGCACCTGCAGCACCGGCAGGACCAACGGGGCCGGTAGCGCCTGTAGCACCGATGGGGCCAACAGGACCGATAGCAC
>JAZPYP010000031.1:0-13002 GCA_045544255.1 Eubacteriales bacterium
CCCGAAAAATGCAATCCCATTTTTCGGGATTTTTCCTTATTATATATAAGAGCCATCATTTTTTCATAAATTTCATTCATAAAAAAATGCCCTTGCTGAAAAGCAAGGGCATTTTATCGGCATAGGAGTTATTCTGCAGCAACGCTATTATCGGGCACTTCAGGATTGCGCTCATCATAAGCGGCCTGAACATCATCAAGCCAACCGTTTTGAGAACTTACAGAATAATAGTTCACCAAATAGCGGGCATACAAGAAATTATTATTAAGAGGAACAACGCCGGTATTCTCATCTACATACTGAAGAACAAGAGCGCCATTTTCCAATTTTTGATGATAATCGGCATAGAGCAATTTAGCAAGAACTCTATAATCATCGGTGCTGGTGCGGTCCCCTGCAGCCTGGAAGGAAAGGTTGGAAATATTGCCATAGAGGGCATCCAGATCGGTTACATAAGCAACCATATCTTTCTTTGCGGTTTCCTTCAAAGGAGAGGAGCAATAGAGATGCATATCAGCGCCCAAGAGATAAACCACATTGCCTACTTCCATATAAGCATCCATATACGCGGAATACTTAAGGAAATTAGCATTAAAGGGATTTCCTTGAGAATCGGTAATGCCATTGGCGGAAAGAACATCTGCATATTGAGTCAGCACCAAGAAGGCGGCAAAGCTTGCATCGGCATCATTGGTAATACCGCGCTGCTTGGCGATTGCCTTAGCCACCTGCATCGGAACGATCATTTCGGGATAATCGGTATTGATCAAAACTTCAGAGGTAACGGGGCTATAGATACTGCCCACACCCATTGCGGTATACATAGAAGGAACCAAAAGCTTCTTCGCAGTAACCTTGCTGCCCTTCAAGAAGGGATAATCCTGAGCCGCAACATCAAAGCAAGCATTAACAGCCTCGCTGATTGCCTTCACAGAGCTGCCGGCATCGGTATATCTGGAGTTGCCATCAGCAGTATAATAAAGGGTTTGAGAAGGATCAGAAGGATCAATGCCATCAACTGCCACATTATTTACCCGATCCACAAAATAGATCATGGCGCTATCAACAGTTTCCTCATATGTATGCAAAGGGGCATATTGGTCTCTGAGGCCGGTGCTATAAAGCATCGGGCGATTGGTGGTAACCCCGAAGCAGAGAGAATAAAGCAGGAAGCCAAAGCCGAATACAGCCAGAAGCACATAGCCAAACTGCACCCAGATTCCGGCGATCTTGATTCCTTCTTTTTCTTTGATGGTTTTATAAACCAAAAATCCGGCATAGCCCAGAATTCCGGCCAAAACGATCACTGCAAGAATCTCCATGAAGGAGAAGGGCAGGATATTGGTTACAGTGGTGATCGCAGCGCGAACACCGGCAGAAACGGTGCTGCTCAAGGCTTCGCTGATATTGGGAGAGATCAAAGCCAAGATATAAAGGATCAAACCGATAAGACCAAGGCCGGCAAAGCACCATTTGATGATAGAAAAGACCTTATTGTTCATCAAGATCAATTTCAGCTTTTCTTTGGTGGTATAAACAGGCTTGATAGATTCCAGATCGGTTACATCAAATTCCAGTTCGTTATCGAATTCTGCGAGATCGTCCAGAGTAAATTCATTAGCAAGCGCTTCTAAATCTTCCATCTGCACGCCTTCAAGCTTTTCATTTTCAGCCATATGCGTCCTCCTTGCCTACTATTAGGTATATATACATATCTATATATTACATGAAATGATACAAAATTTCAAGTATTTATTTATATTTTTTATATTTTTTATTCATAATGATCAATAATGCCACCGCCCAGCAAAAGATCTTGCCAATATACCACCGCACTTTGGCCGGGGGCAGGGGCGGATTTCGGGCTTTCAAAATGCAAAACAGCGCGATTTTCCGGCAGGATCTCCACCTTTACGGGCGCATCCTGATCCCGATAGCGGATCTTCGCGGTAAGCCCCTCTTGGGGAAGGGCGCAATGCCAAACAGCATCCCGAAGATAAACGGTGGTTTTCATGATTTCCTCTTTCGGGCCGAGGATCACTGCATCTTCATCGGGCAAAAGCGCGGTTACATAGAGCCGCTGATCCGCGGCAACACCAAGGCCGCGGCGCTGACCAACAGTATAATTGCAAATTCCCTTATGGCGGCCGAGAATCTCCCCCTCTTTGGTGCGGATCTCTCCTTCATTGGGGGCCGAGCCGGTATAGGCTTTTATAAACTCCCCATGGGATTGCTCCGCAGGCAAAAAGCAAAGGTCCATGGAATCCTTGGCCTTTGCCGCAGAAAGCCCTCGCTCCTCGGCAAAATCCCGCACCCGATCCTTCTGATCAAAGGCGCCCATCGGCAGGATCAACCGAGAAAGAATCTCTTCGGAAAGGCCATAAAGCATATAGCTTTGGTCCTTTTTTTGCCCTGAAATCCGCCGAACAAAATGGCGGCCGCACCGTTCCTCGATTGCGGCATAATGGCCGGTGGCGATCCGCTCGCAACCAAGCTCCTTTGCCGCTTCCATCAAGCCTGCAAATTTCACTGCCGGATTGCAAAGCACGCAAGGATTGGGGGTTTGCCCCATTTTATACATCTTGGCAAAGGGGCGCAGAACCTTTTCTTCGAATCGGGCAGTAAGATCCACCATATGAAACGGAATCTTCAATTCTTGCGCCGCTTGGCGGGCGGCCTCTTCCCCGCTTTGATCATGCATTTTTAAAAAAACGCCGATCGGCTCATAGCCTTCTTCTTTTAGAAAAGCAACAGCGGCGGTGCTATCCACCCCGCCGCTGATACCTACTGCAACACGAATCATTCAGTAACCTCATAAAGAATACCAAGGGTGCCGGGGCCGCAATGGCTGGTAATAACGCAACCGGCCTCGGTCTCCAGAATTTCTTCAAAAACACCGGCTTCTGCCACCAGCGCCTTCACCTTCTCAACAGTTTCGGGGCGGCATTTGGTATGGGTAACAAAGCAGCGATGCTTATTAAGCTTTGCGCCATCTTTGCTCAACATTTGCTTTACATATTGCACAATAACGGTATCGATAGAGCCGCGATATTTTTCGGCGCCGCCCATCTTTCCGCCTTCCACATAGATGCGGGGATGAAGCTTTAAAAGATTGGCGCCCAAGGCGGCCACTGCAGAGCATCTGCCGCCCATCCGCAGATAATCAACGGTATCTACCACAAAGCTGGCCCGCACCAAAGGTCTGCGGCGCTCCACTTCTGCAACGATCTCTTCTGCGCTCTTTCCTTCTGCAACCATTTCCGCAGCATCCAGCACCAAAAGACCGGAGCCGGTGGAAAGATTTTCGGAATCGATAACATAAACATTGCCCTCTACCTCTTCAGCGGCAAGCTTTGCATTTTGATGGCTGCAAGACATGGCGGAAGAGATATTAAAATGGATCACATCATAGCCCTCGGCAACCCATTTAGCAAAAAATTCCTGATAATCGGGAATGGTGGCCGCGGCAGTTTTGGGCAACTGGCGATTTTCTTCCACATAACCATAAATTTCTTCAGGCTTCAGCTCCAGCCCATCCTTAAAGGATTTTTCTCCTAAATTAACATAGAGGGGCAAAACCTGAATCTGATACTTCTCTACCAAAGCGGGAGAGAGATCGCAAGTGCTATCGGAAGAAATAACGATTTTATTCATAAATATAACGACCTTTCTGTATTTTCAATAAAAATTTTGCAAAAATGCATACCACTCTTCCTATAATATAACTGATATTCGCGGAAAAGTCAAAGAAATTGTTGATTTTTTTGTTTGGGTGGCTTATAATATCTGCAGTAAATATTTTTTTAGGAGGATTTTGAAATGCTCGTTTCCGCAAAAGAGATGGTAAGAAAGGCCTATGAGGGCCATTATGCTGTCGGTCAGTTCAACATTAATAATCTGGAGTGGACCAAAGCGATCCTTTTGACCGCTGAGGAAAACAAATCCCCTGTGATCCTTGGTGTATCCGAGGGTGCAGGCAAATATATGTGCGGTTATAAAACCGTTATGGGCATGGTGAAGGGCATGATCGAAGAGCTCGGCATCACTGTTCCTGTGGCAGTTCATCTGGATCATGGCAGCTATGAAGGCGCCAAGAAGGTTATCGCAGATGGCTTCTCCTCTGTTATGTTTGATGGTTCCCATTATGGCATCGAGGAAAATATCGAAAAGACCAAAGAGATCATCGCTCTTGCCAATGCAAAGGGCATGTCCGTGGAAGCTGAAGTTGGCTCCATTGGCGGCGAAGAGGATGGCGTTGTTGGCCAAGGCGAGGTTGCCGATCCCGATGAGTGCAAAAAGATTGCTGATCTTGGGGTAGATTTCCTGGCTGCCGGCATCGGCAATATCCATGGTAAATATCCCGCAAACTGGGCCGGTCTTGATTTTGATGCTCTGGCTGCCATTCAGGCTAAAACCCCCAATATGCCTTTGGTGCTGCATGGTGGTACCGGCATCCCCGCTGATATGATCCAGAAAGCAATCTCTCTGGGTGTTTCCAAGATTAATGTTAATACCGAGTGCCAGCTTTCTT
Organism: Eubacteriales bacterium; assembly: GCA_045544255.1. Classification (GTDB taxonomy): domain Bacteria; phylum Bacillota; class Clostridia; order Oscillospirales; family QAKW01; genus QAKW01. Next base: position 4,532 of record JAZPYP010000031.1, read on the forward strand.
TTGCTGCCGCTACCCGCGAATATATCGAGGCAGGCAAGGATCAGCAAGGCAAGGGATTTGATCCCAGAAAGCTTCTTGCTCCCGGCTTTGAGGCTATCAAAGCAACTGTTAAGGAAAAGATGGAGCTCTTCGGTTCTGTTAACAAAGCATAATTTTATATTTCCTTTTCCTCCCGCATTCGGCGGGAGGAATTTTTTTGTTCTTTTTCCTTTGGTGCAATCATAGGCTTGTACCAAAAAAGGATGGAATAAACTCATGAAAAGAAAATGGATCGCCCTCTATTTTATTACCCTGCTTCTCCCCTATTTTGCCCTGATGATTGCAACCTATGCTTTTGATTTTTCAAAACCCATTAAGGAAGCGCCTGCTTATGAAGGAATCACCGTTACCCTTTATCATGCCGAGGAAAAGACCTTTGAAGAACTTCCTTTAAAAGACTATTTATGGGGCGTTTTGGCAGGGGAGATGCCCGCTTCCTACCCCGAAGAGGCCTTAAAAGCCCAAGTGGTGGCCTCTTATAGCTATTTATTGCATCGGCAGAAAACGGTTGCCGATCATCCGGGGCAGGAATTTGGTCATGAAGGCGATATCTGCGATGATCCTGCCCATTGCAAAGCTTGCCTTTTGCCGGAAGAGGCCGCGGCGCGCTACGGTGAGGATTGGATCGAAGCCAACAGCGAAACGCTGGCAAAAGCAGTAGACGCAGTTTTGGGCGAGGCGCTTTTATATGAAGAGCAGCCGGTAAATGCGGTATTCCATGCAATGTCCGGCGGGGTTACAGAAGATGCCGAGGATGTTTGGGGCGCGAAAGTCCCCTATCTTCAATCGGTAGATTCCCATTGGGATGAAAATGCCGATGATTTTTCTTCTAAAGTTGAAGTTCCCCTTGCGGATTTCAAGGAAATTCTAGGGCAGACCGATTGCACCCTCGGCGCTGTTACCCTCACCCAAGGCGGATCGGTGGCCCAACAGGTGATCGGCGGAAAAGCCTATAGCGGAAGAGAGCTTCGCTCCCTTTTTGGGCTGCGAAGCACCCGCTTCACCTTAAACCTTTCCAAAGAAGAAGCCACCTTCACTGTTTGCGGCTATGGCCATCAGGTTGGCATGAGCCAATATGGCGCCGGAATTCTTGCAGAAGAGGGCTATACCTACCAAGAAATTCTTTTTTATTACTATACCGGTACCAATCTTGCAAAAGATTATTACCCAACCTTTTGAATAAATCTTTTCTTTTCGGGCCATACTCATAGCAAACAACCGAAAGGAAAAAAGCTTTATGAAAGAGAAAATCATTCATTTTTTAAAGGCGAAGGGTTACTATGTTGTTTTAGCGGCGGCGGTGCTCACAGTAGGCGCTATCAGCCTTCTTTCCTACCGCGCTTCTCAAAAAGAGATCGCAGAAAAGCCCCTCACCGATCAAAGCCAAGATGTTGAAAAGGTGGAAGAAAATGTTCCCGATGAGCGAGAGGATGCCAAGGAACAAAGCGAAGGGAGCGGCGAGAGCACCCCTGCACCACAGGCGCAGCCCTTGGAATATCAGGCCCCTTTGCAAGGAGAGCTCATTGCCCATTTTTCTCCGGATCAGCCGGTTTATTCCTATACCTTAAAAGACTGGCGGGTCCATAACGGAATCGATATTGCGGCCAAAGCCGGCACTGCAGTTGCCAATGTTGCCGCAGGAATGGTAGAGAGCGCAGAAGCCGATGATCTGCTTGGAAATCTGGTTATTGTGCGCCATACCGACGGAAAGGTTTCCCGCTATGCCTCTTTGGATGAAATCAAGGTGAAAGAAGGGCAGGTTTTGCAAAAGGGCGATACCATCGGTACCGTTGGCTCAACCATGCTCCTTGAATGCGGCGAAACCGCCCATCTCCATTATGAGCTTTGGAGCGAGGATCAACCCACCGATCCCACCTTTTTGATGGAAAATTCTTAAGAGGCCTTCTCTAAAGAACGGAGATATCGATCATGCTTCATGCGGGCTGCTCCCGCCGATAAGCGGGTTGGCAGAGCCTCGGCCACTTCGCTCCAGCTATATCCGCGGAAATAGCGCAGCTCAAAAATCAGGCGGAGCTCCTCATCCGGAATTTTTGCAATCAATTTGGTAACCTCCCATAATTCATCTGCCAAGAGGGCGGCATGGCGCTGAAGTTTTTTCTCCCATGCCGCCGTTTCCCATTTCAAGGGCTCTTGGGGCAGCATTTCCATAAGGCGGTCGTATTCCTCCAGCTCCCTCCGAAGGATCCGCACATCAGGAAGCCTCATCATCTGAAACCTCCTCCAGCATTTCAGCAATATGGCAACGAGGGCAGCAGATCAACTCTTCCTTCCATGGCCCCTCCAAGCCATGCCGCTCAAAGCGATAAATCGGCTCTGAAATAAGGCAATCGCAATTAGCGCAATGCAGAACCAATGGGAAACACCTCCCCCAAATCGCATTCCAACTGGCGGCATAGAGCCACCGCCACCCTCAAAGAGGGAAAGCCCCCGCGACGCTCCAGCAGGCAAACTGTGGTGCGCGATACGCCTGCCCTGCGAGCAAGCTCGCTTTGGCTTAATCTGCGGCGCACCCGCATCATATATAAATTATTATTCATAAAAAATCTCCTTTAATTCCTATCGAAATCATACCGAGTTTAACGGGGCTTCCTCTAAAAGAAGAGTGGGAGAGGAAAAATCTCGGCGATTATCGACATAATTTATTCCTATCACAAATTTTGGCGAATGTAAAGAAAAAGCGTTTGACATAATTCGCGTTCTGGAATAGAATAGTAGATAAGAGGTGATATTTACCATGTCTTTTGTCGAAAAAAAGTTAGAAGAGCATTTAATCTATGAAGGAAGAATCTTCAATGTTTATCATTCCAAGGTTTCCCTGCCCGATGGAACCGAAGCCCCGCGGGATTATATTACCCATCATGGCGGTGCCGGAATTCTGCCCATTACCGATCGGGATACTATTTTTTTGGTGCGGCAATACCGCATCGGAGTGGAGCGGGAATTGCTTGAGATCCCTGCCGGAAAATTGGAAAAGGGCGAAGATCCTTTGGAAACTGCAAAGCGGGAGCTTGAAGAAGAGATCGGCTATATTCCTCAAAAAATCCTGCCCCTTGGGCATATGGAGCTCTCCCCTGCTTATCTTGGGGAACTGACCTATCTTTTCGTCGCTACCGATTTGATCAAAGGAGAGCCTCATTTAGATGAAGGAGAATTTCTCTCTGTTGAAGAGCTTCCCTTTAAAGAGGCGCTCCGCATGGTCATGGAAGGCGAGATCACCGATGGAAAAACCCAAAATGCCATCTTAAAAGCCGCTCTTTTAAAGCAGCAAGGCATCCTCTGATATTCTTTCCCGAAGCCGATTTTTTTCGGCTTCGGGATTTTTTATTTTAAGCGATGCAAAATCACTGCAATTTCCGCGCGGGTAATAGGCTGATCAGGGCGAAAATAGCCGCCGCTCCCTTCCATATAACCCTTTTGGCTTACATAGGCTACTGCCTCCTTTGCCCATGCGGGAATCTCGGCCGCATCTTTATATGCAGCCTCTTTTGCTTCCGCTTTTTCGGGCTGATAAGCAATTCCGAGGCTCTTCAAAAAACCTTTGGCAATAGCCTTGCCAAAGGCCTTGCGCTCCCCTTCGGTATCGATAGCGGAAAGATCCTTTTTATTATCGATAAAGGCGCATTCAATAATAACCGCCGGAGCAATGGTCTCGCGGATAAAGCCGTAATAATCCTTTCCATCGCTTCGCGCGCGGGTTTTCAGCCCTCGGCTATTCTGGCCAAGCAATTTAATTTCTTCGAGAATGTTTTGCCCGAGTGTTTTTCCCTTCCCGCCTGATAGGGTATGAAAGATTTCCGCTCCGTCTCCGCCGCCGGCATTGATATGAATATCGGCGCAAAGATCGGGCTTGAATGCATTGCACTCTTTAATCTTTGTGGAAAGGGATTCGGTAAGATCCACTGTGCGGGAAACCAATACATCAACCCCATGGTGCCGAAGCTCCGCCACGCACGCTCTGCCGATTGATAAATTCAAATCAGCCTCTTCAAAACCATTGGCCACCGCGCCGGAATCCGATCCGCCATGGCCGATTCCAATATAAATTTTAGCCATTCTTCTGCGCCTCCCTTTTCCTCTTGAAGATTTCATCTGCTTCCACTGCCGCTTTGGTGAAGGAATTATTTTTCCACCATGTCCATAAGCTTGCAAGGGTTGCAAGGGCCATGGAAAAACCTTCATAGGCTTGCTCCTCGCTGAAGGGAAGCGGATTGATCCCGCAAACATTGAGGATCTGATTTAAAAGGGTAAGGATCAGCACCATGGTGCGGATCCATGTTTCTTTACTGGCTCTCATGCCAATACCTCCTTAATAATCTGAATAATATTAACGCCCACTCCCGCCGAAATGAGGATCAAAAGCGCCACACCCAAAAATTTCATCAGCAGGCGGCCGGAGGGGCGCTCCAAAAAGGAAAGGGTGGAGCGGTTTTCCAGCCGATCGATTCTTTTATCTTGCTTTTCCAGCAGTTGGGAAACGCGCTCCACTGCTCCCGAAAGCTGAATGGCGGCAGCGCTTAGCTCGTCCAGCTTTCGGGAATGAAGATCCAATCGATGCTCGGATCTTTGCTGAACCCGCTCCAATCCTTCGCTGCGCAGGCTGCACCAATCCTTGCTGAGAGGCTCCATTTAGCGCTTCTCCTTCTCCCATTGATGCTTCAGCTTGGCGATGGCAACCTCATAGTTATATTCCTGCTGGGCCAACTGCTTTTTCTGGGAAGCAGAAAGCTTTGAAAGATCGATATCAAATTGCTGGGCCAACTTTTTTAGAGCCAAATCCTGCTGATATTTTTGCTGATCTTGAGCAAGGGCCTGCTGATGCTCCTGCTTGGAAAGCTCTTTTTCCTGCTCATAATTCAGCCGATCCATAAGAAGCTGCTGCTCTCGGTCTGCGCTCTCTTCATAGAAATCGGAATAGCCTTCCGAAAGCATGGATGCCGCTTTTTCCTGCAAATCCTTCGCCTCCTGCAGCGCTTCTGCCTTTGCATCGATGGCGGCAAGATCGGCAGAGCGCAAATTTTCTTGCCGATCAAGAAGAGCCTGATAGGCATTGGCGGCGGCCTGATTCAGGGCGGTAGCGGTGATCACATCTGCAAGGCCTGTATTTTCAAGGCCGCGAGTCAGCATGCCATCGCCCGCCAATCGCTGCACGCCCCATGCCGCCGAGCGGGCGGCGGCCTGATTTTGCTCCGCCTCTTGCTCGATCGCCTCCCGCTCTTTAGCCAGCGCCTTCATGGTATTTTGATAGCCGGAGGCAATATCCTGCATTCCGGAGGTGGCGTAGTTTTGCACAATTTTTTCATAGCCGGAATAACCATCGGGGCTTTGCCCATTGGAAAGAAGCTGATAGGTTCCCCCATCGGCGCCGCCCGAATAGCCTGCGGCATTGCGGATTTTTTCGGCCCGATTATGGGCTGCCTTCATGGCCGCCTGATCGCCGCTTTTGCGGGCGATGCGATAATCCTCTTTTGCCGCCTTTAATTGATCAAGTTGAGTGGGAGAAAGTAAAAGATCATCATAAATGCTCATGCTTCCACCCTCTCTCTTAATTGGGCGAGATCCCCGAAAAAGGTTTCGCCCGTATCAAGGAAGATCGCAAAAAAGCGAGTGCCATCGGCATTGGATTCTTCGATCTCCGCCAAGGCGGCATCATTAAGGCTATCCATTACAAAAAGGCGCTTTCGCTCCTTCTGCAAAGCATCCATTGCCTGATTAAAGCGCTCCCGAATATCGCCGCTATCCAGCCTTGCCTTCATTTCGGCGGCAGAAAGATTAGGGCGATCCTCCAATGCGATCACGCTTTTAGACGCGAGCTCCTCCTCTGTGAATTTAAATTTATGAAAGGTCATTAAACCCATCCTCCTTTTTCATATACTAATCGGATTCCCCAGAATTGCGGAGAATCCCCGCTCCCCTGCAGCATCAATTTCAGATATAGATTTTCTGCCGAAACAGAGCGAGATAAAAGAGCGATCCATTCCGCCTCTTGCCGCCCCGAAAAGGAGATCTTTGAAAAATCCCATCGGCCAAAATCCGGCACCTGCAGGGAAAATTCGCGAGCAGGCTCCGGGCATTGATCCCGATAAAGGATCATCTTCATCGCCCCATCAACCCGCGGGCTGCAAGAGGCAAAGGCCTTGCGCAAAAGGATTCTTTTTCCGGCTGAATCTTCAATAACAGGGGTTTGCCAGAAGGCCGATATCTCCTTGCCCGCATCGGTGGAAAGGCCTTCCTCCATGCGATAGACGCCGCCATCGGCGCCTCCGAGCCATAGTTCCCCTTCCTTGCAGGAAAGAGCCGAGATCGGGTGGGCAAATCTCCATTTCAAAAAGCGATAGCTTCCCGCGCTATCATAACGCCCATCTGTAAGAATCGCTAAGGAGCCAAAAGAAAGAAGATATTTTCCGCGCCAGCAAATTCCTGCTGCATTTTTTCCGTCCTGCTTTTGCAAAAAGAGATCTATTGCGCGGCTCCGATGAAGCGCCTCATTCAGATTGATCAATTCATCGGATACACTGCGCACACTGAAAATCCCTTCATGAGTCAGATAGCAGGGCTCATTTCCGGCCACACCGACCGAGCGAGGATTTATGCACCCCGCCACCCCTGCACCGGTAACAGATGGATAGGCATCTGCCATATAAGGTTCGCCGCTTTGGGTAGCACCCAGTTCCACAACTTTATGGGATCGGAAATGAATAGCAGCCTGCCGCTCATCATTTTTCAGCACCGCCAAGCGCCCATCCTTTAATCGGCAGTAACCGGTGATCGGCGTTTTGGGATCCCCCAAAACTTCATAAGAGGTTTCCCGAAAAGAAAAGAAATCATCGGGATCGCTGAATCGATCGGTTCCCAGAGCGGTGGCGCTTCCGCCAAAGAAGAGGACATTATCCTTGCCATCCACACCATAAAGCCCCATTGCGGTAGCGCCGGAAATCTCTTTGGGCGGATCCTTATGCACCGCATAGATGATGCGATAATTATCCATTCCGTCATCGGCCATGAAATTAAATTCACCCAGCCCGATATTATAAGCGCCGCCCCATTTATCAATCATAAAACCGATCCCCGCATGAACCTGCGGCAATTCCAATTTGGTGAAACCGGCCTCATTTTTTAAGATAACGCTATAGCCATAATCATGCCAATCCCGCCAGACACCTTTTCGATCCCGAATCTGGATCCGCTCCGGAATCCTTTGATGATAGGCCTCATAGGGGCATTGAAGATAGAAGATCTTGGTCGGTTCTGTTCCCACATAAAAGCTTTCGCATCGAAATTGAGTGATATAATTATCCCCCCGCGGATCGGTATCTCCGCTATTATTCAAGGGAAGCTTTGCCACAGTTGTGAAAGGAATGGTAGCATAAAAATGAGGCACTAATTCTTCTTCAAGAATTTTTGTGATCAGATCCTCGCCCCAATAGGGATCGATCACCGAATGAACCTCCGCCCCATCATAGAAAAGATAATTCTTTCCGTCTTGAATAAAAAGAAACTCTCCGGAGAGTTCCTCGCTTCGCCAATGGCAAAGCAGATGACCTTCCAGCCAATTATGGCTCACCTTTTGCCGCCGGATCACACCAAATGAAAACCTATCTGCCATTTCATCAAATAAAAGAGTTGGCTCTTTGGTAAATTCCTCATCGGTAGCATAAAGAGAGGTGCCGGAATGGATCACAACCTGATCGCCGTAATGGAAGATCCCATTAATGGGCTGCGAAAAACGATAAAGTTCCCGATAACCATGGCGAATGCGCAGGGCATCCCCTTCCCACATCATATTCTCTGTATCTGTTGCAAGAGAAAAGGGACGATCGGCGAGATCCTTGCCAAGATCGAGCCCCCAAAACCCTTTTTCTATCCGCACATTGCGCGCGGCACTTCCGCCTGCTTTTTTATGAAATGGGTAACTCATAAGCTTCCCCTACTCTCCACTGTTGCAACGGGGCGATGGCCGAGGGCGGCGGAAAGCTTTGTATTATATTGCTCCATCAACTGCTGATAAAGGGCAGGATCCTCTCCCATGACCAATAGCGCAGCACAGTAAAAAGGCAAAGCTCTTAAAAGGTCTGCAGGATAGGGAAGCCTTTCTTGCTCCCCCATTTCGGAAGGAACGGGCGGATTGCGGTAATATACAAGGGTATAGCTCCCGTCTGCACCTCTTAAAAATCCCTCTTCAATCTGAAGCGGCACTCTGTGCCCCTCCTTATAAAGCCCCCGCGGACTCAAGACCTGCGCAGGAATGGGGCCTTTCCCATTTTCGATGGTTACCCTGCAGCGGGCCTGAAGGGGGAAGCAACGAGCCAGCTCTCCGATGCCGCTATCCAGCGCCGCCACCAAACGCCGGCGGGGGCCGGGGGGGGTGGGGTCTCCGACCGCTGCGGCCAGGAGGGGGACAGCGGCGTGGATAA
>JAZPYP010000032.1:0-13534 GCA_045544255.1 Eubacteriales bacterium
TAAAGAAACTACCCCTTTAGGGGTTGCCCGAAAGTGCAATGCGGTTGGCAGACTTTTCGGTGCCCCTTTAGGGGTAGTGCCTGTATTTAGCCCTTCTAGGGCTTACTCAAGCCTCCGGCTTAGCCGGAGGTTATGACTTAAGAACGAATAAAATCCATTAAGTTCTCTTCGGTTAACCCAAGCGCTTGGAGCGTTTCTTCGGTTTTGAAGATAGTTTCAGCGCCTTGAATGGTATGGGTATCGCTTCCGAGTGTAAATTTACACCCTTCTTCCAGAGCAATTTTGTTAAATCGCAACCGCTGAACGGTGTTGCAGTAGGGGTTGATCTCCAGACCGATTCCTTTATCTGCTGCCATTTTAAAGAGCCTGTGAAATGTGCTGTCGGAAATGTAAGCAACGATCTCTTCGCTGATGCTTCCATCGCCGCAGGGCTGAAAAGGATGGGCGATGGAAACGGGGGTTACCTTTAGGATCTTTTCCAATTCCGGATGATTCATCAGATCCTCAAAGCTTTGCACCAAAAAGTCGGCTACATATTTGGGGTAATCGGTTCGCTCTCCCTCAAAGAAGGGTTCCAGATCCTTTTGCTTGAGTTGCCTTGCCATCTCGGCAGCCTTATCCTCGTTGATTCCCCATTCCTTGATCAAGCGGCGCTCAATCTTCTTTCGCGCTGCCAAAACTTCGGGGATATCCGGCATCACAAAATTGCGCATGTGCACATGGCTATGGGGAATCAGCAGAAAATCAAGTTCTTTGGCGCCTTCTGCGGTCATTCCAAGGGTTTTGGTCATGCCGCAAAATTCGGTTTCTGCCCCAACTAATACCTTAACGCCTAAGGTATCGGCGGGAATCTGATTTTTGATCTGCATCTCAAAGGCGAGATTTTGCTTATGGTACCATTCATTGTTGCCGGGCACCCGATCGTCCCATGTGTGGTTTGCAAAGCCTAAAACCTTTACACCCAGATCGGCGTACCGTTTGATGTAGTTTTTCGCTGTAGCAGTCCGATCGCGGCTGCAGTTGGATAAAAAATTATGTACATGAACATCTGCTAAAGCCTTCATTGGTTTATATCCTCGTATTTTTTTGCGATTTTTTCTAAAAGGGAGGTATCTCTGCCTAAGGCTTGCCGATGGCGAATATGGAGCCAAAGGGCGCCAATAGCTCTGGTAAGCGCCGCCTCATCGCCTTCTTTGGCAATTTGGCTTAAAAAATAATCGGCGGCCTTTCCGCTGATAATGGGCTTGAATAATTCGCCGGTGCTCAGTGCATAGGCAGTCATGATCAGATTTTTGGTTGTTCCGGCATTCATGCCGGTTCTGGTCGAAACCTGCTCGGTCAGCTTGTTGAAATTAGCGCCGGGTTCGAAAATGCCCGAAATAGCTGCATCGTAGCAGACCTTCATCATCTTTTCGCTGACCTTCCCGTTGGAACGAGTGGGGATGTGGGCAAGCTCCAGCTTTCGAAGTTGCCCCTCTAATAGATCAATTCTTTGCTTTAAGGCTTTAATTTCCGCTTCATAATCCATTGCTTTCTTAAAAACCTCCCAAAACCTATGATAAGATCATTATAGAATCTCTTTTGCCAAAAGTCAATTTGTTTTTCGTATAAATATAAATTTTTATAACATTATGGTGTAACTATACACCGATAATACACAAAAGAAAACTCCCATAAACACTAACATTTTAATGATATAAATATTTATATTTATATACAACCCAACACGAACTTTCTAAACTGAAAATGGTTATAAATATTTATATTTATAACTTTTCGGAAGGTGAAAAAAGCATGGAAAGATGTTATAAATTTTTATATTTATAACATCTTGGGACGGGGAGCTTATATAAAGATTTATCATTATATTCGGGGCAATTACTTATCTCGCGGTTTGGTAAAGAGGCTGAAAAAGAGGCCGAAGGAGATGGCGGCAGCGATCCCACCGGCGGTTGCGCGAAGGCCACCAAGGAAGATTCCGAGAAAGCCATAGGAATCAACTGCTTGCTCTACTCCTTTAGCGAGGGAATAGCCAAATCCTGTAAGAGGGATGGTTGCTCCTGCTTGGCCGAAATCAATCAATTTATCATAAAGGCCGATAGCGGTAAGGGCAACTCCGGCGCAAACATAGAGAACTGTAATTCGAGCGGGGGTCCATTTTGTTTTATCAATCAGGATTTGGGCGATCGCGCAAAGGGAACCACCGACAAGGATCACCTTTAAATAAAGAAGAAATGCATCCATTAGTCTTCTCCTTTCAAATGAATCAGGTGCGCAATAGAGGGGATAGATTCCCCTTGCAGAACCGAGATGGGGCTCATGAGCGCGCCTGTAGACAAAAACAGAATATTTTTCCATTCTCCTTTTTGGAGTTTTGGCAAAACATAGGCGGTAAGCACCGAAGCGCTGCACCCGCAACCGCTGGCGCCGGCGTGCATATCTTGCCCTTCTCGATCATAGATCATCAGCCCGCAATCTTCATAATTTTTGGAGAGATCAATTCCGCTTTGGGCGGCAAGATCGATGACAATTTCCTTCCCGACATTCCCCAAATCGCCGGTGAAAATGGCATCATAATCCTGTGGCTTGGTTTTGGTTTCTTGCAGATAGGCGAGGATCACTTTCAGGGCGGCGGGTGCCATAGCGCCACCCATATTGTTGTTATCGGTTACCCCTTGGTCGATAATGGGGCCAAAAGCGCCGCCGTAAAGGCGAATCGGAGATTTTTCATTTGAGAGGATCAGCGCTCCCGATCCGGTAACGGTATGCTGAGCCGAGGGCGGCCGTTGCCCGCCGTATTCCAGCGGATAGCGATATTGCCGCTCGGCGGTGCCAAAATGGGAGGAGGTGAGGGCGGCGGCATGCTTTGCAAGGCCGCTTTCCAAAGAAAGGCCGCAAACAAGAGTGGAGAGCGCCATGGTGGAGCAGGCCCCATAAAGCCCTAAATATGGGACACCGGTATTCCGAAAACCATAAGCCCCGCTGATACACTGATTTAAAAGATCGCCGGCGGCCATAAGATCGAGTTCCTCTTTTTTGAGTTTTGCGCGGGATAATGCGTTTTCAAGCGCTGTTTGCTGAAAGAAAACCTCCGCCTGCTCCATTGTCTCCTTGCCGCAATAAAGATCCTGCTCCACCCGATCAAATAGATCCCCCAAGGGCCCCTCGCCCTCCTTTTGGCCAACGATATTTCCCCAGCCTGCAATATAGATGGGCCTCTCAAAAGAAAAGGCATATTTTCCTGCTCGCTTTGCCATTTTTTTGCTCACACTCCTTTTTGCTTATTATCTCAAAAAAAGGAGAAAATATGCAAAAAAACGCAGCCGAGTAGGCTGCGTTTTTGATATTTAATAGACGAAGGAGCAAGCAAACATACATGTGCTCTCGTTATTTTCACCTTTTACATATGCGGTATTTTCTTTCTCGGTGCAGTAGAGCTTCAATTTCTCTCCGCAGAGCACCTCATGGAGATAATCGATCTGAAAGCTCTTTAAGGGCGCCTTGAGCCCGCCAATGGCATCGAGAGCAAAGGCTGCATAAAAGGTATTATTCACATGATGATTTTTATCGATGGTGCGCTCATCGGGGGTGATGACGCAAGCGGGGTTTTCTGCCTCAAAATCCCGAAGCCTGCGCGCTCGATCAGGGAAGGGCTTATCCAAGCAGAAATCCATTTCAGGGTAAAGGGTGCCTACCATGGCAAGCTTGCGCTCCTTGGCATCCATAATCACCCAGTTGGAGCTGCCCTTAATTAAAATTTCGCCCTTTTCATCATAGATCAGGTAATTGCGCTCAAACCCTAAGCGATTGGCGGGCAGGGGCCAGGTTTCAACAATGATTTTTTGATCGGCTGCAGGCAATTTTACCACCTCATAGCGAACCTGGGTAACTACCCATAAAAGCCCCTTTTCGGAAAGGGTATCATAGCCAACCCCTAAAAGCTTTGCATGGTCTCCTGCTGCCTTTTGGAAAAGCTGCAGGATAACGGCGGGCAGAAGATTTCCGCACCCATCAAATTGATCTTTATTTAAAATCTCGGTATAGGAATATTTTTGCATGATGATCGCTCCTTTTTAGGGATTATATCATAAAAAAAGGATGCCCGCAATAAAAATGCGGGCATCCGGTTTATTTTTCTTCGGTGCAAAGGGCCAAAAGATCCTCCACATGGGCGGTAGCAAGGCATTCTACCGTATCGCTGGCACCATAATAAATCTTGACCATTCCATCATCCTCCAGGATCATCCCGCCCGGGAAGATCACATTGGTGCGAAATCCTTCTTCGGTTTCAAAGGGGAGTTCCGGCGCGATCAGCGGCTCCTTGCTCATGCCGATCACCTTGGTGGGATCCTCAAGATCCAAAAGCATGATGCCGGCAGTGTACCGCTTATTCCACCTACCCTCCCAAGTGGTTTGGGCGCGGTCGGGCGCTTTGTCTACCGCATGGAAGAGGGTGAGCCATCCCTTTTCGGTTTTGATCGGGGGAGCCGCAGGGCCGATCTTATCATTGCAATAGGGCACATGCTCTACCCCTAAAACCATCTCGGTCTCGCCCCAAAATTTCATATCAGGAGATTTAGAGGCCCAAAGATCAAAGCGATCCTTGCCCCCGCGGCTGTAAACAGGGAAGGGGCGCTCCAGCCGCATATAAAGGCCGCCGATCTTCTCGGGGAAGAGCACCATATTGCGGTTATCGGGGGCGCTGGCGCTGAGGATCTCATAGCCGGAGAGATCTTTCTTCACCTTGGCAATGCAACCTCGCACTCCATGATAGGTATCCATGGCAAGGCAGAGATAAATCTCACCCTCGATCACGGTGATCCGCGGGTCATAAAGCCGCTGGATATCGCTGAACCCGTCAATGGTATATCTCTTTTTATCTTTAAAAACGCAATCGATCAGCGGCATAGGCGCCACCTTCCAACCGTCGATGCCGTTTTCACTTACTGCAATTCCTACCGAGGTGCCAATAAAGCGTTCGGTCTTATTTTCATACTCGGCTTGGGTGGCACCATAGTCGTTGCGGAAGATCATAATATATTTTCCGTCTACCTTCGCTACCCCTGCATTAAAAATCAGCTCCGCTTCATAGGGGATATCATCCTTGGTGAGGATGGGTTTATCCATCTTTTTAAGGCATTTTGCGCTTTTTAAAATCGGGTTCCAAATCGGCATGGCTATCTGCTCCTTTTATGTTGATTTGGTTTCATGGTAGCAGAAAAATCCTGATTTGTCTTGCCAAATTCCACTAAAATATTGCAAATTTTACGATATTTGATATAATTAATCTGATATATAGTTTAATATTTACGATTTCAAAAGGAGCAAATAATGCAAAATCGGGGAATTATTAAGAAATATGATAATTATCGGCAGGGGATCCGTTGCAGTTTGAACCCGCTTATCCATGATTTTCCCCTCCATCACCATAATTATATCGAGATTGAATGGTTGATCTCGGGCAGGATAGAGCATGAACTCAACGGCACCGTATCAGTGCTTGAGGCAGGGGATTGCTATTGCCTGGGGCTGAGAGATATGCATCGGTTTCGGGTATTGGAGCAGGGCATGATTTATAGTATCGGCATTGATTATCGGGAGGCGCCAAATGCGGTGCAGCAGCTTCTTCAGAACCTTCCGCTTCCGGCGGCAGGGCACCTTTCGAAGCCAATCTTTGCAAAGACCAAGGATTTTTTTCTGCGGATCCATGATCTGATCCGCTCCGATTCACCCTTTGCCGAGGCGCAGATGCTCGCCTATGCCCTCCTGCTCCTTACCGGTATTTTTGAAGAGGTTCATCCGGTTTCGGTTTTGCATTCTGCGGGCGGTTATCATCATGTTATAAGGGCGATGGAATATATAGAGGCCCATTTTCAGGAGCAACTGAAGCTTTCGGATGTGGCCCATGCAGTCTTTCTTTCCCCTAACCATTTCAGCAGCCTTTTTGCAAAGGTAAACGGCCGCTCTTTTTCGGAATATCTTTCGGAGGTGCGGATCAAGCGGGCGATGGAGCTTTTGGCAGAAACCGATCGTTCGGTTTTGGAAATTGCCTTTGATTGCGGCTTTAATTCCTTTTCGGCCTTTTCTCGGAATTTTAAGCTTCATTGCGGATGCAGCCCTACCTACTATCGGGGAAGTATTTCAAACTTTATGTGATTTACTTTTATGTAATCTTATGGTAGAATAGAGTTATCTCAAAAAAAGAAAGGCATTGATATGAGCTTTGATAAAATTATCATCATCATTATGGCGGCCTTTGCGGTGCTTGGTGGGCTGGATCGGATCTTCGGCAACCGCCTGAAATTGGGGGAAGCCTTTGAAAACGGAATCAAAACCATGGGGGAGCTTGCCCTTTCTATGGTGGGTATCATTGTATTGGCGCCGGTGATTGCTAAGGTATTGGCGCCGGTGGTTTCGCCCGTTTTTGGTTGGCTGGGCGCGGATCCTTCCTGCTTTGCAGGGATCCTGCTTGCCTGCGATATGGGCGGCGCCCCTTTGGCAAAGGAATTGGCCCTTGATCCTGCGGCGGCGCAGCTCTCCGGCCTTATTACTGCTTCAATGCTGGGGGCAACGGTTTCTTTTACCATTCCGGTGGCGATGAATGTTCTCAAGGGTGAGGATCGCACCTATGGAGCCAAAGGCATTCTTTGCGGTGTGATCACCATTCCTTTAGGCATCCTTCTGGGCGGCCTTGCGGCAGGCTTTCCCTTTTTAATGGTTCTCAAAAATGCCCTGCCGATCTTGATTGTATCGCTCCTGATCGCTCTTGGCCTTTGGAAATGGGAGCGGGGGCTGATTTGCGGCTTTGTATGGTTTGGCAGAATTATTACAGCGGTGGCCACCGTTGGCCTTTTGGCAGGCGGCGTGGAGCTGATCACCGATTTTACCATTATTCCCGGTCTTGGCTCTATGGAAGAGGCTTTCGCGGTAGTAGGGGAGATTGCCATCGTTCTGGCAGGGGCTTTCCCGCTGATTGCCATCATTCAAAAAATTCTCAAAAAGCCGATTGCAAAAGTAGGGCAATGGATGAAGATCAATGAAAATAGTGTATCGGGCCTGATTGCCACCCTTGCCAATTCCATCGCCACCTTTGATTTGGTGAAAAAGATGGATGGGCGCGGGAAGGTGATCAATATGGCTTTCGCCGTATCAGGCGCTTTTGTTTTCGGCGATCATCTGGCATTCACTGCAGGCTTTGATCGCTCGATGATTTTGGCAGTCATCATCGCCAAGCTTTCTGCAGGCTTTGCGGCAGTGGTGATCGCCTTGCTTCTTGCCGGAAAAGAGCAACCCAAGGAAAAGACGATTTTGTTGGAATAAAACAAAAGGCAGACCTCTTGAGGCTCATTTTTAATCTTCTTTGATTTAAAAAACTGTTGCCCGACTTATCAAATGATAGTTGGGCAACAGTTTTATTGCTTTTTGGGATTATTCGTCAGCCCCAAAAGATAATCTGTGGTGGTGTGGTACAATTTGGCCAAACGAATCAATACATCGGTGGGAATATCCCGCAGGCCGCGCTCATAGCGACTATATTGAGGCTGCTTCATATGCAGATAATCTGCCACATATTGTTGAGAAAGATCATGATCTTCACGCAGATCCTTTAATCGGGGGTAATAATTATCCATAAACACATCAACCTCATAACCATTTGGTATTGACAATGGTAACATAACCATTGTATAATATGTTCATTCATAACCGCTTGGTTATAAAAATGTAAGTGTGGGGGATAAATAATGAAATGTCAACGATGCGGGATGGAATATAATAGTCCTATCTGCCCTAATTGCGGTTTCTCAGCGAAAGCCCAAGAGAGTACGGAGAAAAATCGGCAAATATTGAGAATTCTTCTTTGGATTTTTTTATTGCCTTTTATGGTTATCTATACCATTATTAAAAGCAAAAAAATAAATCTAAAATGGAAGATTCTTTTGATTTGTATCCTTTCAATTGTATGCATATCCGTAAGTGTTGGGAGTATGATCGCACAGGTGGGGGCAATGGAAAAAGATTATAATGCAATCCTTACCATGATTGATGGTCAGCAATATGAAGAAGCCGAGGAAAAGATCGAGGATTTTATGGCTCTTTATCCGGATTCAAAGCATTATGAAGAGATTAAAGAAAAAAAGGGCGAGGTTGTCGAGCAGATTAAAAAAATAGAGGCCGAGAAAAAGGCGGCAGAAGCAGAGGCCAAAAAGAAGGCGGAAGCCGAGAAAAAGAAAAAGGAAGAGGCCGAGAAAAAGAAAAGCAAGGCCAAATCTGCAGGTGTCTCGTTGGCTGCTTTCGAAAAGATGCTTGCGGCTTGTGAGAAAATCGGAATTTCTTATAAGAGTATTTCCAATATTAAGGCGGAAGACGATTGGGCAAGCGGAAAAAGGTGCTCTTTTGACTATGGTGGTTATAACTTTTTGGTTTATTTCAATCAAAATGAGAGTGTCAACTCTATCAATAGCGGGAACGTCAAATTTTATAAAGACGGTAAAAAAGTTGAAAATGTGAATGATAGAATTGTAACCTCCGATGAGAAGTTTCAGTTGAAAATCTGGGCAGAAGATCATATAAAAACCATCTTAAAATCTCCTTCAACAGCAGAATTTCCGGGTTCATTTTTGTCGCCCTATGATGGATGGAATTTTTCTAAAAAGGGTGGTAAATATACTGTATCATCATATGTAGATTCGCAAAATTCCTTTGGAGCAACGCTTCGAAGTGATTTCACTATTGTATATCAATGGGACGGAGAAAGCAGGAAGGTTTCTTCTCTGATTTTTGACGGAGAAAAGATATTTTAAAGATAAAAAGGTAAAGACATATAAGTCATACTCTTAAGGACAGAAAAAAAGGATGTGTAGAAATTCTACACATCCTTTTGTTTTTAAGGTCAGCGGTTATGACTTTTAGTCTTCAATCGCTGCTTTTTTCTTAAAGATCTTGCTGATGATGGCAGGATCGAATTTGGGCTTGCGGTCATAGGTATAAAGGCCGTTTTGCTCCTGTTCCACATTGGTCAGCTGGGTATAGCAAAGGCCCATGATGCAGGGGTTCTCCAAAAGGGCATCGGTCAGCCCCTCCAGGCGAGAGAGGAATTCCTCCTCGGATTTGGGAGCGTTGCCATAGCCCCAGCCTGCTTCGTCGGTGCTCCAGGCAATGCCGCCATATTCACTCATGAAAACGGGGAGGCCGGGAGTATATTTTTGCCGATCCTTATAGCGGGCAATTCTGCGGGGCATGGTGCAAACGGTATCCTCAAAGGTGCCATCAACAGGGAGAGTATCATAGTAGCTGCGGAAAATGGCGGGATCCTGCTCGTAATCGTGAACATCATAGATATCGGTCATCACATGGAAGTTGCCGCTGGTATCGATGCAGGGGCGGGTGGGGTCCACTGCTTTGGTGGCAAGGTAAGCATTTTTTAAAACGTCATCGTATTGAGGATGGCCCTTGATATCCCAGGTTTCATTGAAGGGGCACCAGCCGATGATGGCGGGATGGTTATAATCCCGCTCCAGCTCTTCCAGCCATTCGGGCAGGAAGGCGCAAAGGCTTGCGGGGAGGGAATGATCCAATCCCCAGTTAGGATATTCGCCCCAAACCATATAGCCCTTCTTATCGCAATGGTAGAGGAAGCGCTCCTCAAAGATCTTCTCATGCAGCCGCGCGCCGTTGAAGCCCATGGCCAGAGAAAGCTCAATATCATTCTGCAGGGCTTCATCGGAAGGAGCAGTATAGATGCCATCAGGATAGAAGCCCTGATCCAAAATCAGCCGCTGGAATACACTCTTGCCGTTGAGAAGGAATTTATATCCGTCTATCCGCACCGAGCGCATCCCGAAATAGCTTTCCACCCGATCCTCTTCAAAGGTTAAAACGAGATCGTAAAGCCGCCCGTTGCCAAGCTCCCAAAGGTGCAGCTCGGAAAGTTCGAGATGCAGGCGGGCAAGGCCGCAGGTTTTGATCTCGGCGCTGCCCATTGCCTTGCCTTGATAGAAGGCTTCGGCTTTAAGAATGCCTTCGCCCTTTACCTGCGCTTCGATATCCAGCGCGCAGGCCTCAAGATCAGGGGTGTATTTAGCCTTCAAAATATAGCTTTTGGGCACAAACTCCAACCAAACCGTCTGCCAAATACCGGTGGTGCGGGTATAATCGCAACCGTGGGATTCATATTTTCTGCTCTGCTTGCCGCAGGGGATCAGGGGATCGCGATTATCGTCTTTGGCATAGAGGCAAAGGGTGTTTACTCCGTCTTTCAAATAATCGGTAATATCAAAGGAGAAAGAAATGTATCCACCCTTATGGGTGCCAACTTCCTTCTCGTTGATGAAAAGGGTTGCCTCATAATCAACAGCACCGAAATGGAGGATCACTCTTCCTTTCAACTGCTCTTCGGTAACGAAAATTTCTCTGCGATACCATACCGCATTAAGAAAATCAACATTTTCTATTCCGGATAATTTACTTTCGGGGCAGAAGGGTACATGGATCTTCATGGAATATTCCGCCTCATTTTTATAAAGGCCGCGGCTCATGCCGCTTACACCGAAATCATATTCAAATTGCCATTCTCCATTGAGATTTTGCCAATTTTCCCGCTTAAATTGGGGCTTTGGATGCTCTTTTCTGTAAATCATGGTATGATACCTCCCTTTTTATTAATTTAAGGATATAAGGGAAAGGGCAAAAAATGAAGAGCAAAATCTACCAAATAAATTGACATTTCCTATTTTTGTGATATCATAAGATAGAGGTGATGAAAACAATGGAGATCACGCAGCTTCGCCATGCCTATCCGGAGCCGGCCGGCTTTTATATGAGCCGCCCCAATGGGTATGGGGAATATACTCTTTTGCATTTTTTCAATAGTGTGGAGATCCGTATGGAAAATCAGGTGATCAAAACCGAGCCCCATGCGGTGATCCTTTATAATATCGGAACTCCGCAATATTTCAAAAGTGAGGGGCCTTTGGTTCACGATTGGTTGCATTTTACAGGTGATCTGCCTGCTTTTATCGGAGAAGGCGCCCTGCAGCCTGATACCATTTATTACCCTCGCCCCCATGCTTTTATAACGCAGATGATAAGGGAGCTGGAAAGTGAATTTTATGGAGACCTTCCGGGAAAGGAGCGGCTTTTGCAGCTCAAAGGGGAGGAACTCTTCCTCAAATTGGATCGGGCCGTTTCTTGCCCGCCTGCAGCAGAGATCTCTAAAGAGACAGAAAAGGCTCTGCGGTATCTGCGAGGGGAGATGTTTTCTTCCCTTAAAACGGATTGGACAGTGGAGGAAATGGCAAAGCGAGTGGCCATGAGCCCCTCTCGCATCTATCCGGTTTATAAAAAGGTTTATGGCATCTCGCCCATGGCTGATCTGATTAACGCCCGCATCAATTCTGCAAAAAATATGCTGGCGGTGGGGGAGGAAAAGGTGGAAGAGATCGCTTGGAATCTGGGCTATCAGAATACCACCCATTTTATTCGCCAATTTAAGCAAAAGGTAGGGTGCACCCCTGCCCAATATCGAAAGGAGCAAAAAAGCGATGTGGAAGCAGAAGATCGGAATTTCCGTTGGAAATAATTGGCTTCGCCCTATGGGCGAGGTCATGCAGATGATGAGAAGGATCGGCTTCGATGCAGTATCTCCCGAATGGGAAAAGGATGTGGATATGGATGGAGTCATTAAGGCGGCAAGAGATGCAGGCCTTGAACTCCAGAGCCTCCATGCTCCTTTTGGCAAGATGAATCTTCTCTGGCAGCAGGAAATGGGGGAGCAGGATTTTCCTTTGGATGGGCTTTTTGCCTCTTTGGAGGTCTGCAAAAAGCATTCTATTCCTGTATTGGTGGTCCATTGCTGGATCGGCTTTAAATATGAGGATCAGCCCAATGAGATCGGCTTAAAAAATTATGGAAAGCTGGTGGAGCGGGCCGCGGAATATGGAGTCTCCATTGCCTTTGAAAATACCGAAGGCGGCGAATTTTTGGAAGCGCTTCTGGAGCACTTTAAAGATGCCGAAAATGTTGGATTCTGCTGGGATAGCGGCCATGAAATGTGCTATAACCATTCGGAGGATCTCCTTGGAAAATTCGGAGATCGCCTGCTGGTTACCCATCTGAATGATAATCTCGGCATCAGCCGTTTTAGTGGCGAAACCTATTGGCACGATGACCTTCACCTTCTGCCCTACGACGGTATTGCCGATTGGGATGATAATATCAAGCGTCTCAAGGCCTCAAAGCCGCTGGAGATCCTTAATTTTGAACTCAATCGCTTTTCCAAACCAAACCGCTTTGATAATGATATTTATCAAAAGCTCTCCTTGGAGGAATATTATACCGAGGCCTATAAGCGAGCCTGCAGGATCGCCTATCGGTATGCAAAATAATAGTTGAATAGGAGAAAAAATGAAGCATTTTTTAGGAATTGATGTAACCCTTGATAAAGAAAATGAGAAATTTGATGGGGATGAATTTATCATCCAAAAGCCCTCGGCTTATCTTGCGCAGCAGCTGCAGGAAAATAGCGAGGAATTCTTTGAATCCTTGGAGAAAGCCAAGCTGCCGCTCTTTTTGCGGATTTTGCAATGGGTTTGCGGGTTCGGCGCTTTAATCGTTGGGTGCGGCCTTGTGCGCGCAGTAGCAGAGGATGAGGAATTCACCTTTGGTTTGCTCTATCAGAATGCCCCGTGGCTGATCTGGCTCATCGCCGCCATGGCGCTTTGTTGGTTGGTGCTTTATCTTTGCGGCCATAGAAAATTTAAGCAAACCATAGAAAATCCGGAGCAGGAGGCGCGGGATGCCGAGACCGACGCCCTCTATGCCGCCATTCAGCGAGAGCTTGGGGTGCCGCTGGATGCAAAGGTGGCGGAGGTCCTTTCTTTTCGTTATAAGATGAAAGAAGGGGAGATGCGCTTTGCCGATAGCGAGATGGGAGAGATTGAATTTAATAATCTTACCTATAGTATATTTGCCGATGAAGAGAATCTCTACCTTGCGGATGGGGAATGCAAATATGCTTTCCCCAAATCCTCCATGAAAAGAATTCAAACGGTTAAAAAGCGGGGCTATATCTTCCTTTGGATGAAGGATGAGAAACCCAATAAAGGCATCTATAAACCCTATAAGTTGACGGTAGATAAATATGATAATGTCCATTTTAAAACCTACCATGTTTTAGAAGCGGAGAAGGATGGCGCGCTTTGGGGGATCTATTTCCCTTGCTATGAGTTGCCTATCTTTGAAGAGATGACCGGTCTTAAAGCAGAATAAATAAGCGGCCAAAGAGCATGAAACTCTTTGGCCGCTCAGACTGTCAAAAAAGTCCCCGACCGCAGAAAAATGAAAGAAAGCAAACAGATTGTGCCAATCAATAAGTCAAGAAGGAGAAAGAGATGTCATTCTTTCTTTTTGTTCTCTTTAAAAGGAAAAAATCCGCATGGTAATGCGGATTTCATTAGAATTTTCTGCTATCCGCCAAACCGCTCTCTACCGTGCGTCAAACCTAATGGTAACCGTTCCATTTTGCTCAATAGCAAAA
>JAZPYP010000033.1:0-3490 GCA_045544255.1 Eubacteriales bacterium
ATCCGACTTCCCTCCCCTTCCCCCTTCAGCACCAAGGAAAAGGCCTTTTTGAGCTTGCGGAGCGATAAAAAGCGGGTGCCGAGAGAAAAATAAAGTCCGGCCCCCAAAATGATCATCAAAGTGGCAGGCCCCCAAAGGAGCTCTGCCAATCTTTCCAGAAAAAGTGCCATAGAAAAACCCCTTGCAAAAAAATAAAAGGACCTTCAAAAAATTTGAAAATCCTTTTAACTATTTTCTTTATAATCTACATATACATTCCACCGTTGGGAGATAATACCTGCCCTGTTATCTGCTCCTGCTCCGCCAAAAAGAGGATGCATTTTGCAATATCCAGCCCCGAGCAAAGCTTACCGGTGGGAATCATCTCTTTGAGGGCCTCATGATCAAGGCCGGCAAGCATCTTGCTTTCCACGCAACCGGGGGAAACGCAATTCACAGTGATCCCCGAGGGGGCAAGCTCCTTTGCCAAGGCTTTGGTGAAGCCGATCAAGCCTGCTTTGGCGGCAGAATAGGCCACTTCGCAGGAGCCGCCTGTTTGCCCCCAAACAGAAGAGATATTGATGATCGCCCCTTGATGAGCGGCGAGCATCTGCGGCAGGGCAAGGCGGGTGAGCGCCATATGGGAAAGAAGATTTTGCTGCAGAACCTCTTCCAGAGAAGCATCGGTCTCTTGGGTGAATTCCCGATAATGGGCGGCGCCGAAATTATTGACCAATAGGTCGATCTTTCCTGCCCGCGCAACCAGCGCGGCCCGATCTTCCCCTTTGGTAAGATCCCCTTGCACCGCTTCCACTTCGCCCCCAAGGGCCAAAAGATCCTCCAAAAGATTTTTGGCGGCCTCTTTATTCTGATGATAGCCGAAGATAACCTTCCACCCTTGCCGCACCGCCAGATAAGCGGTCATGCTGCCAATGGCGCCGGTGCCTCCGGTAATAAGCGCTGTTTTCATAGTATTTTCACTTCCCTTTTATTGTATTCTACTTCATTTTAGTTTAGAAGACAAGATTTATTTGCAAAATGAAGAAAAATCCTGTATAGTAAAGGTAAGTGATATGTTCTATCTTAAGAAAGGGGGGTGCGCTGATGGATGCGCCTATTTTATCCTTATCCGGCATCGGAAAGGCAAGAGCAGCCGCTTTAGAAAAACTGGGCATTTGCAAGGTGGGCGATCTTTTGCAGCTTTATCCCCGCCGTTATGAGGATCGCTCGATGGTTTTGCCCATCGAGGAGCTTACCCTGCATATGGGCGAAAAGGTGAGCCTCATTGCAAGGGTGCGCTCGGTGCCGAAGGAGCAGCGGATCTATGGCGGAAGGCTGATCACCAGCGTTGTGGTGGAAGATGATACCGGCGCCCTCACCCTTACCTATTTTAATAATCCTTATATCAAGCAAAAATTGAAGGTTGGAAAAACCTATAATTTTTACGGAAGAATGGATCATAAGCGCCTTCTGCAGATGATCGCGCCGGTAGTGGCGGAGCTGAAGGAGGGGGAGCAGCCGGGCATCTTGCCGATCTATCCCCTTGCCAAAGGCCTCAACCAAACCCTTTTGCGCCGCCTTACCAAAGAGGCGCTGGAGCGCTTTGGCGGAATAGAAGAT
The DNA here is from genome assembly GCA_045544255.1 of Eubacteriales bacterium. GTDB lineage: Bacteria > Bacillota > Clostridia > Oscillospirales > QAKW01 > QAKW01. The sequence goes on from JAZPYP010000033.1 coordinate 1,600, forward strand.
CCTTTGCCCGAAAAGCTTTTGGAAAAATATCAGCTTGCAGGGCTTGGGGCGGCGCTGAAATTTGTGCATCAACCGCGCAATCAGGCGGAAATTTTAATGGGCAGGCGGCGGCTGATCTTTGAAGAGCTTCTTTATTTTCAGCTGGGGCTTGGGCTTTATAGCCGCAGGGAAAAGGACCAAAACTGCGCACCCATTACCAAGTGGGATCAGGGCTATCGGGCCCTTCATTCCTTTTCCCCCACCCCTTCCCAAGAGCGGGCAATTCAAGAAATTCTTGCAGATATGCAAGGGGAATATGCCATGAATCGGCTGCTGCAGGGAGATGTGGGCAGCGGTAAGACCTTTGTGGCGGGGGAGGCGGCTTATGGCGCCTTAAAGAGCGGCTACCAAGTGGCGATCATGGCGCCAACAGAAATCCTTGCCCGCCAGCATGCCGCCTATTTTCAGCCTTTAATGGAAGCCTTGGGCTATAAAACCGACCTTTTGGTGGGCTCTTTAACCGCCAAAGAAAAGCGGGCGGTTTATGCCCGTGCAGAGGCAGGCGAGGCCCGCCTTTTGATCGGCACCCATGCCTTGGTGCAAAAGGGCTTGCAGTTTGAAAATCTTGGCTTGGTGATCGCCGATGAGCAGCATCGGTTTGGTGTGCGCCAGAGGGCGGCCCTTGCCTCCAAGGGAAGGAAGCCTCATGTTTTGGTCATGAGCGCCACTCCTATTCCCCGCACCATGGCGCTGATGGTTTGGGGCGATCTGGATCTTTCTGTTTTAGATGGCAGGCCTGCCGGCAGAAAAGAGATCAAAACCTATTTGGTAGACGAAAGCTATCGGGCGCGGCTGATGGCCTTTATGGAAAAAGAGATCGGAAGCGGTGGGCAGGTTTATATTGTTTGCCCGTTGGTGGAAGAAAATGAAGAGATGGATCTTCGGAGCGCGCAGCAGCTCTTTGCTTCTCTGCAGGAGCGGTATGGGGAGCGGGTGGCGCTGATCCATGGCAAGATGAAGCCCGCGCTGAAGGATCAGGCAATGGCTCGCTTTGTGGCAGGGGAATGCGATATTTTGGTATCCACCACTGTAATCGAAGTGGGAATCAATGTGCCGAGCGCATCGTTGATGATCTTGGAAAATGCCGAGCGCTTCGGCCTATCCCAGCTCCATCAGCTTCGCGGCCGCGTTGGGCGCGGAGAGCGGCAATCCTATTGCATCTTGGTGAGCAAAAGCGAGAACGAAAAAACCCTTGAGCGGCTTAAATTCTTCTGCTCCACCACCGATGGCTTCGAAATTTCCAATAAGGATCTGGAACTGAGAGGCCCCGGTGATTTCTTTGGGGAGATGCAGCATGGCCTGCCCCGTATGCAGATCGCCGATTGCGCAACCGATCTGGAGCTTTTAACCCTTTCCAATTCCTGCGCCAAGCGCATGCTTTCCTTTGATCCCCTTTTGGAGAAGGATTATAATCAAAAGATCCGCGAGAAGGTGGATTCCCTCTTTGAGCGGGAAGGCACCATCTTTAATTGATTTTTTTCAGAATAATGCACAGCCCCCGCCGCAAAACTTTGCGGCGGGGGCGGGTTATTTTTTATTATTTTCCTTACAGATTCTGTTCAGCCTTCTCAACCAACTTCTTGGTCATCTGACCACCGATGTGGCCGGCCTGTGCAGAAGTCAAATCGCCATTATAGCCCTGCTTCAGATCAACACCGATTTCGCGTGCAACCTCAAACTTCATCTTGTCAAGACCGGCTTTAGCATTGCTCTTAACCTCTTTGCTCATTTCGTTTCACCTCCTTTAGATGCTTAGGGTGGCAGAACTCGAACCTGCCACGCCTGACAAATAATAATTTTTCGCCCAAGTCCGCATCATCACTTGCAATACGGCACTAAAAAAATAAATGCT
>JAZPYP010000034.1:0-9800 GCA_045544255.1 Eubacteriales bacterium
TCGTCAAACCGTTCTCGTCGGCGTACATAGGTACGGTAGAGAGCGGTTTGGCGGATAGCAGAAAAATTTAATCAAAATCCGCATGATTATGCGGATTTTTTCCTTTTAAAGAAAACAAAGAGAAAGAATGATACTTCTTTCTCCTTCTTGATTTATTGAGTGGTACAATCTGTTTGCTTTCTTTCCTTTTTCTGCGGTCGGGGACTTTTTTGACAGTTTCAGAAGGGCGAAGAATTTTTTCTTCGCCCTTCTTTTTAATTCAATTATTCAGTGCCAAGAAGAGCGGCGCCGATGATACCGGCATCGTTGGCGCGCTCAGCGATCTTAATTTCGGTTTTAGGATCGCTATTGCGGGCATACATCTCTTCATAAACGTATTTCTGAACGGGCTTCAAAAGATAATCCCCTTCCTTACTGATTCCGCCGCCGATACAAAGCACTTCGGGCTGAAGGATATTGACGATATCGATAATACCGGTTGCCACAGAATGGAGATATTCATCCACAACCTTTTTAGCCTCTTCATCGCCTTTACGCATAGCATCAAAGGAAGTGAGGCCATTAACCTTATCCAGCTTGCCCCCTGCGATTTCCCACATCAGAGAGTTTTTATTCTTTTCCATATGCTCTTTAGTGGTGGCGATCAGGCCGGAAACGGAAGCATAAGCCTCCCAGCAGCCCTTACGGCCACAGGTGCAGAGGCGGCCGCCTTCTTTAATAACGGTATGGCCAAGCTCACCGCCGGCATTATTAAAGCCGCTGAAAAGTTTATTATGAATGATCATACCGCCGCCAACACCGGTACCAAGAGTAACGGTTACGCTATGCTTAGTGCCCTTTGCAGCGCCGCATTTTGCTTCTGCCCAAGCGGCAACATTGGCATCATTTTCAACATAGATCTTCTTACCGGGGAAAGACTCGCCCAGCATATCGGCAAGAGGGGTATGGAAGAAGGGCAGGTTATTGGTATAAACCACTTCGCCCTTTTCAGTATCGATAGAGCCGGGAGAACCGATGCCGATGCTCTTGATCACCTCAACAGTGATTCCGCTTTCGGCAATAGCCTTTTTGGCAACCTCGGCCATTCTGCCAACGATATAGGCAGCGTCGCCCCCTTTTGCATCGGTGGGAATACTGGTTTTATAAACCATCTCCATCTCTTCATTCACAATGCCGGCAGCGATATTAGTGCCGCCCAGATCAATACCAAGATAATACATTTCTTTCTCCTCCGTCTTTGAGAGCTTAATCCAAGCCCATAATTTTTCTGTTAATATCTTCTGCCGCATTATAACCAAGGCGCTTTTGGCGGTTATTCATAGCGGCAACCTCAATGATGATCGCAAGATTTCGGCCGGGCTTGACCGGAATGGTAAGGGTTGGAACATCAACCTCCAAGAGATTGGTATAATTCGTATCCATTCCAAGGCGATCATACATTTTATTCTGATCCCAATTTTCCAAATGGATCTCCATATCAATATAGGCTTCTTCCTTCACCGCACCGATACCAAAAAGCTTTTGCACATTGATAATTCCAATGCCCCGAAGCTCAATGAAATAGCGGATATTGGAGGGAGAGGTGCCCTTCAAGGAAGTGGAGGTTACGCGCTTGATCACCACCGCATCATCTGCAATCAAGCGATGGCCGCGCTTGACCAGCTCGATAGCGGTTTCGCTCTTACCAACACCGCTTTCACCGGTGAGCAGGATTCCCTCGCCATAGACCTCGACCAAAACACCATGAAGGGTTTGCTGAGGGCCAAGGCATTCATTCAGATAAAAGATACTTCCGCTGACAAATTGCGCAGTATGCATAGTGGTGCGCAAGATCGGCACACGATGCTTTTCCGCCACTTCCACAAGCTCCGGATACCCCACCAAGCCGCGGGTAAGCACAAGGGCAGGAAAATGGAACTCAAATAACCGCTCAAAAATGCGGCGGCGCTCTTCTTCATCAAAATGATCCAGATAAGTATGCTCCACCTTCCCCAGCACCTGAATGCGGCTCTCATCGAAATAATCAAAAAAACCCTTCAGCTGCAAAGCAGGGCGGTTAATATCGGTAGAAGTAAGCTCCTTATCCAATCCGCCAACCGGCATATAGATCGTTTCTAATCCCATTTTGCGGATCAGATCACCTAAAGTCAGTTTTTCATCTGTTCCCACAGGCTAAAACCTCCTTTTTTCCTTTATTTGCCTTCATTATATCAAATATTCCCAATGGTTTCAATAAAATCTTTGTTTTTTTATAAAAAAAAGACTTGCTTTTCTCAAAGGACTATGGTAGAATATTGTTTGCGTAAATGAGGAGGTGTTTCCAAATGGCAAAGTGTGAAGTATGCGGCAAGGGTGTTGCCTTCGGTATTAAGGTATCCCATTCTCACCGTCGCAGCAACAAGGCGTTCAAGCCCAATGTTAAGAGAATTAAAGCAGTTGTAAACGGCACTCCTAAGAGAGTGTATGTTTGCTCCAGATGCCTCCGCTCCGGCAAGGTTGAAAGAGCTGTTTAATCAACATATAGGTAAAACGCTTGAGAGGATTCCAAAGGGATCCTCTTTTTAATTTCCCAATGTTAAGAGAATTAAAGCAGTTGCAGAGGGCACTCCTAAGAGAGTGTATGTTTGCTCCGTGTAGCCTGCCGCTTCGGCAAGGTTGAAAGAGCTGTTTGATCAACATATAGGTAAAACGCTTGAGAGGATTCCAAAGGGATCCTCTTTTTAATTTGAAAATTTAAAAGGAACTGCAAAAATTCCAATGATTTTTGCAGTTCCTTTTTATAATTTATACAGTTGGCGTTGGGGTTGGGGCAGGAGTTCCGTTTGGATCAACAGGCGCGGAGGAACCTTCGCCGCCTGCATTTGAGGAGCCTTCGCCACCGTTTGTATCAGTGGTTTCTCCCCCACTCGGATCAGTGGTTCCGCCACCATTTGGATCGGTGGTTCCGCCACCACTCGGATCGGTGGTTCCACCGGGAAGGCCGGGATCTCCACCGGTGCCGCCCGGATTATTAGGATCGATAATTCCATTTGGGTTATTGGGATCCACAACGCCGCAAACATCGCAAGGAGCGCTCGGAACGCTTCCGGCGAAATAAAGGCCGCTGATCGTTTCCTTACAATGCTCGGTGGGCACCTTGCCGGATTCCACGCAAGCCGAAGCCTCTACCAGCCCGCTTGGGCCTTCAAAAGATTTATAAGGAAGGCCGGTATGAACATCCTTCATTACCGCTCTCCATGCCTTTGCGGCAGGGTTCCCGCTGGCATAAATTGTTGCAGGAATATCATAGCCAAACCAAACACCGGCAGTATAATAGCGGGTATAGCCGACAAACCAGCGATCCTTATCATCACTGGTGGTACCGGTTTTACCGGCAATAGCAGTAGATCCAAAATTGGCGCTTGCACCGGTGCCGCTGGTGGCAGCGGAATGAAGAAGGCTATTCATCACCGCAGCGGTATTTTTCGACATCGCGGTATTGCTCTCGATCTTATTTTCCAAGATCACGCGGCCATTTTGATCGCAGATCTTGGTAAAGGTATAGGGCTTGGTATAAACGCCATCATTGGGGAAGGCGGCATAGGCGGCGGTGATCTCCATCACGCTAATCCCTTTGGTGAGGCCGCCAAGAGCCATTGCCTGATCATTTTCATCATTACCGGAACCAGGGACAAGAGTAGTGATCCCCAATTTATCTTCCAGGAAATTAAAGGCTTTCCATGCGCCCAATGCGTTATTCACCCGCACGGCAACGGTATTCAAAGAGCTCATAACACCCTTACGCATGGTTACATATTTTTCGGAAGTGGAGCCATAGTTTTTCGGCCAAAGCTTACCATTCTGCTCCCGAACGCCCTTATCCAAAACTGCAAGGCCCGGAGAAACGCGAATACCATCGATGGTGGCTTTATATTCGATTGCGGGGGCATAGGTGCCGATGGGCTTCATGCTGGAGCCCGGCTGACGATAGGCACCGGTTGCGCGGTTCAGGCCGCGAGCGGTGGTCTTCTTCCCTACTCCGCCTGCCATACCCACCACAGCGCCGGTTTTATTATCAATAATCACAATTGCGCTTTGGGGCTTTGATTTATCCTTACCGGATTTAATGGAGGGGAAATTGGAATGGCTATTATAGATATCATCGATCTCTTTTTGCACATCCAGATCCATCGTAGAATAAATCTGAATACCGCCGGAGAAAACAAGCGAATAGGCATAGGACTCGCTATAGCCCTTTTCATTGATCAGAGCATCCAGAACATCCTCGGTAACCTGATCCACAAAATAGCTATTCACCTCATCGCTGGATACTTCTTTTTTGCCGCCGCCCTTATAAAGCTTCAGCTTTTGAGATTTGGCTTCTTCACCCTCTTCTTCGGTGATATGGCCAAGTTCCACCATCTTATTGATAACATCATGAGCCCGATCAAGATTATTATCGGGATTTTGGATCGGATCATATTTGGTGGGATATTTGGTGATGGAAGCGATGGATGCGCATTCCAAAATAGTTAGCTCATCCAAGGTTTTTCCGAAATATTTTTCAGCTGCGGTCTGCACTCCATAGCAGCCTTGGGAAAGATAAATGGTATTCAGATAAACCTCTAAAATTTGGTCTTTTTTATACTCACGCTCCACATACCATGCTCTGCGGATCTCCTGAATTTTACGAGAGACCTGCGTTTCATCGTCGCCGGTAATATTTTTAATTACCTGCTGCGTAATGGTAGAGCCGCCAAAAGAGGATTTACTTGCGGGATTAATAAAATTCAATACCGCATGGAGGGTACGCTTGATATCCACACCGCTATGCTGATAAAAGCGCTCATCTTCAATAGAAATAAAGGCTTTTTGAAGATGATCGGGAATGGAATCGATATCGGCCCAAATGCGGTTCTCGCTGGCATGAAGGGTTTCCGCCTCCACATAGGCCCCATCCTGCATGGCATAGACCACAGAAGTATAATTCAGCTTGGCATCTGCTTGCGAGAGATCAAATTCATCGTCTAAATAGATGAAGGAATACCACGCAAAAACAAGAAGGACCAAAAAGCAAGTAAGGGCGCCGGTGATAAATACAGTCCAGACTGATTTTTTCGCCAAACGGACCCATTTTGAATCTTTCTTTGCCGCCTTCTCTTCTTTCGATCTTTTTGCAAAAAGGCGAGAAAGAAGGGTTTTAAATTGTTTTTTTAACTTTTCGATCATTTTCGACACTCCGATCCTGAAAAGATAAATAATCCATAGATTGATATACATTAGTATTATATCAAATCTTTTTCAATAATTCAAGGGAAGACGGCAATCTTAATAGTTACGAAAGCTTCTTTTTCTGCAATATTCCCTAAAGCCGGCCTCGGCAAGACCGGCTGCATATACAGAAAAGCTTCTTTTGGCCGCCGACTCCCCCAAAGGCGCGATAGTACCAAAAGAAAAGACGCTCAAAAGCATAATTGCTACATAGCGCAGATAGAAAAAAACGGTTGACCAAAGATGGCCCCGAATGGCGTTTTTTCCAATTTGAATCGCCTGACGCGGAGAAACGGCAGGAAAGCAAAGCACCACATATTTGCAAAGAATAAATCTTAAGCGGATCAATAAAAACCCGATCAGCACCCCCACCCAAAGCAACACCGACAACAGGATCAAAGCAGGAGAGCGAAGCATAAATTCCGCCGCCAACAAAAAAGGATTTTCCTGAACACTGAAAAGATCTTCACCGCTAAACAAAAGAAACAAAAAGAACAAAGCAACTTCAACCATTGCAGCAACCAAAAGAACAGCAAGCCCTTCCAAATAGATCAAGATCTTTTTTAGCAAAGAGATCGCTACCGCCTTCAATAACTGAAGGGGATCCCGAAAAAGAAAGAACAAAGAAGAAAACCGCCCCGCCCCCTTTTGCGCTAGGAGGAAATAATGGGAAATACCATAGGAAAAGGGCGTATATAATATAGAAGAAAAAATAAGCAAAAGAAACGCTGAGATCAAAAATCCGCGGTGAAGCTCGCCCTTTAAAGCGGAATAAAACCCGCCCTTGGTTTGAAATAAAAAAATTCCGCCCAAAATCAAGGCGAGCAAAATAAGAAAAGCGAGAAAAAGAATCGTTCCATAAAGAATTCCTCTATTCTCTGCCCGACCACGATTGACCATTTCCATACCTCCCATAGACTATTCCCACGGAATAAAAATAAGGGGATGCGCTTTTTTGCACATCCCCTATTCGATTTTAAAAGATTACTCAAACAACAGAGTGGAGGGCACCAAAGAAGAATTCAAAATTCTTGCTACCTTACCGGTATCTTTAGCATTATTAGAGTTTACATTGACAGAACCGCTCATCCAGCCGCTCCAAGAACGATGAATTTCGGGATTATAAAGGCCATTGGCATCATTCTTATGATACATAGCATGAACAGCAAGAGCCGAATTATCATTAAAGAATCTCAAGCCAAGGAACTGAGGCCGATCATAAGCGGCAGAATATTCATCGGGATCCTTGCCGGGAACCAAGGGATTCTGCGCAACGGTACCGTATGAAGCATTGGTTGCGGAGAGATATTTATCTGCAGTGGGATAGATCGCGTTAACATCAGCAGCCTTTTCTGCCCAAGCGCGAACGAAGGATACAACCATATTAGACTTCATATCGTCGTAACGAGCTTTCTGCGCATCGGTCATTTCGGCATAGTAAGTAGATTCCACATCGTTCTGCCATACTTTGGTCAGCTCTTCGGCTACACGCAAAGCCACAGAAGGATTCTGGCAGTTATTAGTAACAGCGAAGCCGCCGGCCCAGCCTGCAACAGGGGTTACAACCTGCTGCACATAATCATAGGAGCCCATCATTTCGGCATCCTCTTGCAATACAGCCTTGAACTCTTCATCGGTATAGCTGCGATAGGTATCTTCATAATGATCTGCATAAGGATATGCAACAAAATCCCAATCAGCGCCAACTCTCTTGGCAACAGCCTTCAAGCCGGCAAGATCTTCGGGGCCGATACCAACGAAGCTATAGGATTTAGCGGAGTCGCTTCCGTTATATGCCTCAAAAAGTTTCAGATAAACGTTGCCATTCTCCCAAGCGTTGCTCTTTTCGAAAGAACCAACATAGTTCTTGGCATCTGCGCCCTTATTGGCCCAGAACCAATTTTGAACCATATCTACAGTTTTATCTGCAGTAGTGCTATCGATAAAGTTTGCATAGCCGGTAGTGGAGGAAAGGTTGAAGCCGGTATAAGCCGACATACCATACCAAATATCAAGGCCTTCCAAAGAATCCAGCTCCGATGCGATACCCACATTAGAGCCTTTGGTGGATGCGTTCAGGAGAGCATTGAGAGCACCGATACCCCAAGTGCGCTCGTCATACATCTTTACAGGATCGCTTACTTCAAGCTCCCGCAGAATGGTATCACCATTTGCGCCGGGGATAACCTCTTCCTTCAGGGTTGCAGCGGCAAGATTATCCTTATTATAAGCAAGAAGATAAGGAGCACCGATACCGGAAGCAACATAATAGTTTCTCATGGTAGTTTCGAGATCATCGACAACAACGAATTTATCGGACCATGCGGAAGAGAAGGTACCAAGCTTATCGGCCAGATCAAAGTTTACAAAGGAATTGATCTTCTGGGTGAAGTTTTGCACATCGCCCCAGATGCTATTATCCACATAAACCAGATCCACATTATCACCGGCCAGAACTGCACGGCGGCAATTAGCGGTATAAGCAGTGCCGGTACCAACCCGACGAATATTAACTGCGCAGCCATACTGCTCGGAGATCGCCTTGATTGCTTCGCTGTTCTCATCCAACAGGAAATCATCGGGAACAAGGATCTTAACAGAGCGATCCTTCAGCAACTCATCGCTGACACCGGTTGCGCTGTTGGCCACACCATTATTTACCTTCATGGTTGCAACCAAGGAATCAATCTTGCTCAACAGCTCATTTACATCATAAGTAGAGGTAAACGGAGTATAAACCGGATCGGGTTCGGGTTCCGGTTCGGGTTCCGGTTCGGGTTCGGGTTCGGGCTCTTCTTCATCATCATCTACATAAACGTAGGTAGGATCACCCTTCACCTCTTCAGTAGTATGCCCGGGCTCCTCGAGAACAAACTCGGGAATGATCAAAAGATCGCCCAGCAGACCGCTGAGATCTTCTCCGTGGTTCGCGGTACCATATGGTCTTTTGACATAGTTACACCCTGCAAGAGATGCCAACATCAAAACAACCAAAAGGGCCGCAAATAGCTTTTTGAATTTCATGCGATTACCTCCTGAAATAGCCTAAACTATTGGTATCATATAATATATCAATAATAGTATAGCATACCCCTTTAGGCAGTTCAAGAAAAATTTAAGAATTAGTAATAATTCACAATCTTGCAGGCAAAATTTTGTGCATTTTTCCTCTTCTGTCAGACCATTTTTTCGCCCTTACGAGCGGCAGCAATTAAAAAATTCATTCTCGCCCGAAGGCCCAGAAGTTCATAGGCCATGGCATCGATCAAAAGGGGCTCGGCGGTCATAGAAATTTTGGTTTCCAGATTATCGATCCGATCCCGCAGAAGCACCATCTCATCCCGATAGGTCGGTTTTATTTTCTTCATAACAATCACCTCGTTATTAATAATAGACGACTGTTACCAATTTATTCAAAAAATAAAAAAATAGCATCGGCAAAAGCCGATGCTATAAGAATTTTATGGTGAGTTATACTATCAAGTGCAACACTTTAACAAAAAAATAGAAGTTCATACGAATCTCTGGTAGAATAAAGTTACCACACCATAAACACCAAAGGAGGATTCGTATGAACTACCATCATCTTACCATAGAAGAACGCTGTTGTCTACGGGAATATTATTTAAAAGGGTATAGTTATCGAAAAATTGCGGAGTTAATAGGCAGAAATGTAAGCACAGTAAGTCGAGAAATAAACAGAAATAGAACTCATATGTATGACATCCCAACATATTACCCATATACTGCTCAAAAGAAATATTTGCTCCGACGTTCATATTGCCACCGAGGAATGTTTCAGGATCTAAAGAAGTTGGAATACATAAAAGAGAAACTGTTGCTCACATGGTCGCCGGAGCAGATTGCCAACGCACCAAGTGACATAGAAATGCCCTCAGTCAGAACAATATACCGCTGGATCTATGAAAAATATATCGATGTGAATTTAAAAGTGCTGCGCCGAAAGGGAAAAAGTCGCGGAAAGAAGGAAACTCGTGGTAAATTCAACCTCGGAAAAACAATACGAAAAAGAGATAAAAGTGTATATAAACGAATAGATTTTGGACATTGGGAGGCAGACACCGTTGTTTCCGGAAGAGGAAAATCCAAGGTCTGTTTCGCTACATTAGCTGAGCGAAAAACTCGTTACTATATTGCAATTAAAATGCCCAATCGCACCGCAGAAACGATGGCAAAAACAATTGTTGCTGCTTTGTCTGAGCTTCCTGATGGTTCAGTTAAAACCATTACTTGCGATAGAGGAACTGAGTTTGCCAATTGGCAAACCATTGAGGAGCAACTCAATTGTAATATCTATTTTGCAGATCCTTATTGCGCTTGGCAAAAGGGAACGAATGAAAATCTTAATGGGTTACTTCGTGAATTTTATCCCAAGGGCAGAAATCTTTCGAGAGTCAGTCCAACAACATTAAAAAAGAACCTGGCGTTGATTAACGCCAGGCCCAAAAAAGTTTTAGGTTTTCAAAAACCAGTAGATTTGTTTGATGTTTCTATCAAAAAGTGTTGCACTTAGTTTGACAATTCATCTT
>JAZPYP010000035.1:0-2555 GCA_045544255.1 Eubacteriales bacterium
GATCTCAACCCCGAAGGGGGCGCTCATTTCAGCAAAGCGCTCGATGATGCCCTTATCGGTGCGAATGGTGGGGGTGCCCATGCGGTAGCGGGGCTGGCCAAAGCCCAGCTCGATGGGGCAAAGCTCCAGATGAGTCAGTTCCCCATTCTCCATTTCAAAATAGGGAATGATCGCTTCCAGCATTCGATGGTCGGTCAGCAGCCCTGCGGTATAGTTGCGGGAGCGGCGGCGATAAACCTCATTGAGGGGAGCATCGGATGTAAGCCCGTATTTTTCAAACATATCTTCCGGCTGCACCGTAACGCTTTCGTTATGGAGCATAAAATCACCGAGAGAATAGAAGATCGGCCGCTTTTTATAGATTTCCATGGGCCGCAAAAGATGGGGGCCATGGCCGATGATGGCATGAGCGCCCATATCGATGGCCCGATGAGCAAATTCCTGCAGAAAGGCAGGGGCGTTTTCTTTGCTATCGCCCTCGGCGGCATGGCAATGAACGCTTACCAAAACATAATCTGCTTGGGTTTGGGCTTGGCCGATGGCCTGCTCCAAGCGCGCCATATCCCCGCCGTGAAGGGTAATATGGTATTTAGTCTCATTGCCCTTATGGAAGGTGGTCATATAGCCGAGTTCCACAACGGAATCATCCTCTTTTAAGGAGGAATAGCCCTCCCCGCGGGAGATCTTCAAGGAATCATTAACTCCGCTGATATCGGCAATCTCGCGGAGCACTTCCAGCTGATCGGGGGTTACCTCAAAATGCCGCGGAGTCCGCAAGGGGTTCACGCCCGGTCGCCCCGGCGTGCGCCGCCCTTGCTTGCCTGCGATGGCCGCAAGGTTGACAAAATCAGTATTGATAGAGATCAGCGCCACCCGCGCATTGGGGGTTTCCAGATAGGCAGGGGCCGCCGCATCATCTAAATTCATGCCAACCCCGCTATGCACAAGGTTGCTTTTATTTAACTCTTCCAGAGTATTGATCATGCCGCCATAGCCCCAATCGAAGGTATGGTTATTATTAAAGGTGGTCATATTAAATCCGAAATCCTCGCAGATCTTTAAGGTGCGGGGATCGGATTGGTGATGGGAGCCCCCGTTGAATTGGTTGCCCCAAAGGCCTTCCTTATAGATAATGGATTCAAAATTCATAAAGCGGGCATCGCCCTTTTGAATATAATCCCGCAGAGGCTCAAAGCCCTCATAATCGGTAGAGATCACCCGCTGGATCAGCATATCGCCGGCGGCGGTAAATTTAACCTTTGGCAGCTTCATTAGGCAGCACCTCTCTTGCTCATTTTTTAAAAAGTATATCATAGATAAAAATAATTGGCAATAGCAATGGCAGCGAATTTCGGAAGATAAGAAAATTGGAAATGTTTTAGGGAGAAAAAGAAATGTACTTTTCCAACCCGCTGCGGTATACTGAAGAAAAAACGAAAGGATGCTTCCATGGCGATCACCGAATATAAGGGCAAAGAGTTCCGCCTCACTCATACTGTTGAAGAGCAGGGCCCTCATCCCACTATTCCCTATGATTACTATAATGAAACATTTGTAATCACCTTTCTTTTGGCGGGGAAAGGAGAATGCTTTGTGGAAGGGAATCGTTATCCTCTTTTGGAGGGGGACCTTGCGATCTTTTCTCCCGACGAAATTCATTCCTTTCAATTTGCTCAGGAGGGCCGCCATGAGCGGGTCTCTCTATATATGACCAATCGGCTGCTCACCGAATTTTGCGATTACTCCCTGCCGCTGATGGGGCTTTTTCGCTCTCGTCCGTTGGGAGCGGGCAATCGCTATGCGGCAGGGGAATATAATCGAGCCGAAATGATGCCGCTGCTTCAAAAGCTTTGCGCCGTTGCTAAAGAAGGTGCATCGAAGAATGAGCCGAGGATGCATCTTTTAATTTTGCAGATTTTGTTTATGCTCTATGATGGGGCCAGGCCTGCTGCAAAGGAAAGCGAAGCGCGAAGCACAGTAGTAGCAGAATTATGCGCCTATATTAAAGAAAATCTTGCAGAGGATCTTTCTTATGCAGCGCTGCAAAAGCAGCTTTTCATCAGCCGCTATCAGCTTTCGGAGGTTTTTCGCCGCCAGCTTGGCATGACTCTTACCGAATATATCATTCATAAGCGCCTGATGAAGGTGATCTCTTTGGTGCGGAGCGGCGAAGGGATCGAATATGCCGCCTATTGCGCAGGGTTCCATACCTATTCCCATTTCTATAAGGAATTTAAAAAACGCTTTAATGCCTCTCCGAAGGTCTATCTGCTCAAATAAATAAAGGGTTGCAAAAACGCCGAGTGTTGATAAGGCAGTTTTTCTTTAAAAACCGATCTTTCGGCGCAATAATACGTCAAAAACCACCGATATGCGACAGCATATTCGGTGGTTTTTTTCTTTTCTTGCATCCGAAATTTCGGCTTTTAAAGTGCTTCGCAGTTTCGTAGGAAAGCAAAATTCTTTGTGTTGAAGCCAAAAATGCAGCAAGGCTGACGCCTTGCGAGGCTTTTGGCGATTAGACAGAGGATTTTGCTCCGAGAAACAAATACTTC
>JAZPYP010000036.1:0-5946 GCA_045544255.1 Eubacteriales bacterium
GCTAAAAGATAGAATTCATCACTCGCGTGGACGAAATGTGTTGAATAATCATTATAAAACTTTTGCTGGAAATATTCTACTGTTTTTATGACTTCCAGAGCATCGTCCATAGTGAATTTTTCCAATGGATAAAGGCCTTCACGGTATTTTGTAAGACCTGCAGGAACAACGGATAAACTCTCCATATTCGGAATATATTTTGATAGATCGGTTATTGTTTTTTGGAGCTGTTCCCCGTCGTTGATCCCTTTGCACAGAACAATCTGTCCGTTCATCGGAATATCAGCTTCATGCAGTCTGTCCAGATAGCTTAATACCTTGCCTGCGAAGCGGTTATTCAGCATCCTGCAGCGAAGTACCTCATCCGTAGTATGTACTGAAATATTGATAGGACCCATATGATATCTGATGATCCGGTCGATATCTGCATCTGTCATATTTGTCAATGTGACATAATTTCCCTGTAAAAAGGAAAGGCGGGAATCATCATCTTTGAAATAGAGTGTTTCTCTTAACCCCTTGGGCAACTGGTCAATAAAGCAGAAGATGCATTTATTCTTGCAGCTGCGCTGATGATCCATCAAATAGGTTTCAAAATCAAGGCCAAGCGGCTCTTCGCTATCTTTCTCCACCTCGAAGAACACCTGCTCTCCATCGATCTCAAATAAAAGATCCAGCTCGGTGGCCGCTTCATAGTACATATAATCGATCACATCGCGAATGGGATGATCATTAATAGAAATCAGCTGATCGCCCGGCTTTAATCCAAGCTCTTCGCCAAGGCTATCCGCCTCAACCGCCACAATCTTTGCAGCCATTACATGCACCACCTTTCAATCAAAATCATACCTACATGAAAAGAAGAAAAAGAGAAGGCAGCAAGCCGCCTTCTCTATCACTAAAACAACTCTTATTCTTCAGAAGCTGCTTCGGCCTTGGTTTCTTCAACCTTGGCTTCTTCGGCCTTTGCAGGAGCGGTCTTGGCAACGATCTTACCATCTTTAACAGACAGCTTATCGTTTACATAGCCGCACTCGGGGCAAGCCTTATGAGGAACCTTCATTGCATGGCACTGGGGGCATTCAGCCATAGCGGGAGCGCCCAGCTTCCATACATTGCTTCTTCTCTTATCTCTTCTTGCTTTAGAAACCTTTCTCTTAGGTACTGCCATTTCTCTTTACCTCCCTTTATGATACACCATATTATTACAAATTCGGATCACAGCGCTTCGCAATCGCATTGCTCCCGATTCAGATTGCATCCACATACAGGGCAAAGCCCCTTACAATCTTCATCGCACAAAAAGCGAACGGGAAACTCCATGATAATTTGATTTCTTGCCTCTTCTTCCGGATAGAAGAAGAAATCAGAGCCGATCAAAATAGTATCTTCATCCTCTTTATCGGGATCAGTAATCATACGACGGCGATTCTCGATATGGAGATCTCCCTCCACCTCTTCCAAACACCGGCAACAGATTCCCGTATAAGAAAGATCGATCTCGGTTTCGCAATGAACCATTCCATATTTCCCGCTGATTAAAAAGCGAACCTTTGGTTCCCCCCTGAACTCCGCATCGGTAAGGATGGGATCCTCTTCCGAGACAGGAAGGGAAAATTCAATGGTCTTTTCATAGCGGTCCAATAAAAAGGCATCTTTTAAATTGATCTTCATAATTCTCCTTTTATATCGGCAAAAAACCAATAGCACTAAATATTATAATGATAAAACACCCGCTTGTCAACAAATATTTTTTGTTTTCGAAATTTTTTACCATTTTTTCCATATTTTTATCATACACCCCATTTTTCTTTTATGCAAGATGATTTTTTAAATAATTTTTATTATAAGTATTGACAAAACGAGGTGTTTCCTCTATAATGTGTAAAGTCAATCGCTTTACACATTGAGATGAGGTGATCAAAAAATGAAGGATCTTAAATTTTCCATGCTGATTGATTTCTATGGCGATATTCTGGCGCCCAAAATGCGAGATGCTTTGGAGCTTTATTATAATGAAGATCTTTCTCTTTCCGAGATTGCCGAGCATATGGAGATCACTCGCCAAGGAGTGCGCGATAATATCAAGAGAGGGGAGCAGTTTCTTAACGAAACCGAGAGCCGCCTTGGCTTCTTCCGCCGATATTCCGGATTGGAGGAGCAGATCGAGCAGATTCAGAATTTGGCGCTCAACATCAATGAATTTAATCAACGGCATCATAAATCCCCTGAGATCGATCAGTTCTCAAAAGATATTGTTGCCATTACCAAAGAGTTTCAAAAGCAGGAGTAATCAATGGCCTTTGAAGGATTAAGCGAAAAACTCGCGAAAGCGTTTAAAAATTTAAAGCAGCACGGGCATCTTACCGAAGCAGACGTTAAAACCGCGATGCGTGAGATCAAGCTTGCCTTGCTGGAAGCGGATGTCAGCTTCAAAGTTGTGAAGGAATTTATCGGAAAGGTTTCTGAAAGATGCGTTGGAAGCGATGTTTTGGAAAGCCTCACCCCTGCCCAGCAGGTTGTTAAAATTGTTAACGAAGAGCTTACTGCTCTGATGGGCTCCGAAGCTTCCACCATTAAGCTTGCCTCCAATCCCCCCACCATTATTATGATGGTTGGTTTGCAGGGTACCGGTAAAACTACTCAAAGCGGCAAGATCGCAGGTTATTTCAAAAAGAAAGGCCGCAGACCGCTGCTTGTTGCATGCGACGTTTACCGCCCCGCCGCTATTACTCAGCTTGAAATTGTTGGGCAAGGCGTAGAGGTTCCGGTCTTCAAGATCGATGGCGAGATGAATCCGGTAAAGATTGCAAAAGAAGCAGTTGCTCATGCAAAGCGCCATGGCAATGACTTGGTGCTTTTGGATACCGCAGGCCGCCTGCATATTGATGATCAACTGATGGATGAGCTTTCCAATATTAAAAAGGAAGTTTCTCCTCAAGAGATTCTCCTTGTTGTGGATGCAATGACCGGTCAGGATGCTGTTAATGTTGCAGAAAGCTTCAATAACCTTTTAGATATTGACGGAGTTGTGCTGACCAAGCTGGATGGCGATACCCGCGGCGGTGCGGCTCTCTCTGTTAAATATATTACCGGCAAGCCCATTAAATTTGCAGGCACCGGCGAAAAGCTCACCGATATTGAGCCCTTCCACCCTGATCGCATGGCATCGAGAATTTTGGGAATGGGCGATGTGCTTTCTCTGATCGATAAAGCGCAGGAAGCCTATGATGAAAAGGAAGCCCTTGCTTTGGAGCAAAAGCTTCGCAAAAACCGCTTCACTTTGCAAGATTTTCTTGATCAGATGCGCCAAATCAAAAAAATGGGGCCCTTGGAAAATCTTTTGGGCATGATGCCGGGTATGAATCAGGTGCAGCTCAAGGATGTGAAGATCGATGAGCGGCAACTGGATCGCACCGAAGCAATTATTCTTTCCATGACACCTGCGGAGCGAGAGGATCCCTCTTTGATGAATGCCTCCCGCCGCAGAAGAATTGCCGCCGGAAGCGGTACTTCTGTTGAAATGGTTAATCGCCTGCTCAAGCAATTCGAGCAGATGCAAAAAATGGTTAAACAACTGAACTCCAAAAAAGGCAAACGCCGCGGATTCGGTTTTTAATAAGAGATTTTGAAAGGAGAAAAAGAAAATGGCAGTTAAAATCAGATTGAGAAGACTGGGCGCTAAAAAGGCCCCCACCTATCGTATCGTTGTAGCAGATTCCCGCTACCCCCGCGACGGTAGATTCATCGAGGAGATTGGTACCTATAATCCCTGCACCGAGCCCGCAACCGTTACCATCGACGGCGAGAAGGCTAAAGCTTGGATCAAGAATGGTGCTCAACCCACCGATACCGTTAAGGCTCTGCTGAAGAAGCAGGAAATTATCTAATTTGGAGCAGACCATGAAAGAACTCATCATTTACCTGGCTCAATCGTTGGTTGAGGATCCCGAAGCAGTTATTGTTACCGAATCCGAAACCGAAGATGCGATCGTTTATGAGCTTCAGGTCGCCGCAGATGATATGGGGCGCGTAATTGGTAAGCATGGCAAGATTGCCAAGGCCATTCGCTCCATTGTGAAATCTGCATCCTTTAAAATGCCCAAGAAAGTGGTCGTTGAGATCAAATAATCGGGAATTTTCGCAGCATCGCAAATTTTGCGGTGCTGTTGTTTTTTTGATTTTTATGTGATATAATATTGAAAAAATATTTTGGGAGTGCATTATGAGCAAGGAAATGCTGCTGGGCGGCAAAATTGTTAATACCCATTCTCTTAAAGGAGAAGTGCGAATCTATCCTTATTGCGATAGCGCAGAATTTTTATGCGATGTCAAAAAAATGTATATCGACCAAGAGTGCTATGTTGTGGCCGCGGCGCGGGTTCATAAAGGGCAGGCATTGGTGCGCTTCAAGGGAATCGATCATATTAGCAAGGCAGAGCCCTTAATCGGAAAAATGGTTTATTTCAAAAAGCAGGAAGTGCCTTTGGAAGAAGGGCAATTCTATATTGATGATATTATCGGATTGCCGGTTATCGATATCGATAGCGGAGTGGAATATGGCAAGGTTATCAGTGTGTTCCCTACCGGAGCCAACGACGTTTTCGAAGTGAAGGGCGAAGGAAAAAACTATTATGTTCCTAAAATCGACGATGTTGTGAAAGAAATCAATCTCAAAGAACAAAAGGTTTTGATTCGGCCGTTGGAGGGATTATTTGAATGAAATTCTCTGTTATGACCCTCTTCCCCGAAATGGTGGATCGCATTTTAAACGAAAGCATCATCGGCAGAGCAAGAGAAAAGAAAATCATTGAAGTTGATTGCCTTAATATTCGCGATTTTACCGAAGATAAGCATCGCCGCGTAGATGATTATCCCTTTGGCGGAGGCGGCGGCATGGTAATGCAATGCCAACCGATTTATGATTGCTATCAGGAAATTTTAAAGAACAGCGAAAATAAGCCACATACAATTTATGTTTCTCCCCGCGGCTCTGTGCTCACCCAAAAGAAGGCCAAAGAGCTTTCAGCTCTCCCCCATTTAACTATTCTTTGCGGTCATTATGAGGGGGTAGATCAGCGGGTTTTAGATGAGATTATTGATGAGGAAATCTCCATCGGCGATTATGTTCTGACCGGTGGGGAGCTTCCCGCTTGCGTTTTGATTGATTGCGTTTCCCGCATGCTCCCCGGTGTTTTGGCAGAGGAAAGCTCTTATACAGAAGAGAGCCATTATCAAGGGCTTTTGGAGCACCCGCAATTTACTCAACCGCGGGAATGGATGGGCAAAGAGGTGCCTGCAGTTTTAACCGAAGGAAACCATCGGCTGATTGAAAAATGGAAAAAAGAAGAATCCATCGCCATCACCGAAAAGATGCGCCCCGATCTTGCAATCCATGCAGTTCCCGATGGAAAGCGAATACGCTTCTTTGAGGAGAAGGATCGCGATACCTTCATTGAGATGGCAGATGCCTTTTATCATGGGCCGGGAGTGCTCCACGAAATTTCTCGCAACCATTTTAAAGATACCTTCAATAAATTGATGGATCGGGATCCCTTTTTAGGGGGCTATATGATCCGCTTTGAGCAAAAGGACGCCGGCTATTGCCTTTTGAGCTTCACCCATACCAACGAAGGCGGCGGCCTTGTTGTTTGGATCGAAGAGCTTTATATTCGCCCCGAATTCCGCGGCCATAAGCTTGCGGAAAAGGCCCTTCGGGAACTCTTTAAACTCTATGATCAAAAAGCGGCAAGATACCGCCTAGAGGTTACTGAAGATAATAAAATCGCCAAGAAGATTTATTATAAGCTCGGCTTTAAAATGCTGAATTATCAGCAGATGATTAAGGAATAAAAAAGACTACCATAGGGGCACCCTTCGTAAGGAAGGATAGCCTTGATAAAGCGAGATTTTGGCGCAAAACAGCGTTAAAATGCTCGCCACCCG